>JBCKKC010000019.1:0-31491 GCA_038904395.1 Acidimicrobiia bacterium
TCCCCACACCCCGCAAGGCCACAATATACGGCACCAGATATACCCCAAAAAAACAACGGTCAATCAGTCCGATGAACAACCAAAACAGCGACGTCATCTTCGAGCCGGCCACAGTGAGCGATGGCTCGGTCGTACAATCTTTCGGCGATTTCTTTGGCATTCTGTTCGGCCATGCTTTCGAGGGTGCGCAGGAGGGCTGGCACTCCTAACATTTCGCCGCCGGGGTGCCGGGCTTCGCTAAGCCCGTCGGTGTACCAAACGACGATGTCACCGGGCGCTAATTTGAGTCGATTTACTCTGACGTCTGCATGTTTGTCGATGCCCAGGGCCATGCCGTGTGCACCGATTTCTTTGGCTTCTTTTCCACGCCGCCAGTGGAGTGGCGCTGGGTGCCCAGCATTTGCCCAGCTCAAGGTGAGGGTTTCGCAATCGTAAACACCAAAGAGGATCGTGATGAAGTTTTCGACATTGTTGAGGTCCCAGACGGCTTTGTTGAGTTCTGCTAGCACGGGCCCGGCGAAAGCTTCTTTGAGGGCTAGGCCCCGGGCCATGTGGCGTACGAGGGCGGTTTGGGCGGCCGCTTCTGGCCCTTTGCCTGATACGTCGCCTAAAAGGAACCCGTAATGGTCTCCTTGCATGCGGAATACATCGTAAAAGTCGCCGCCGACGGATCCGGCAGGGCCTGCAGCGCGGTATATGGCGTGGATGTCGAGGTCGGGGATGTCAGGCATGGGTCCGGGCAACAGGGCTTCTTGTAGTGTCGTGGCTACTCGATGTTCTTCTGCGAAGAGTCTTGCGTTTTCGAGGGCGAGGGCAGATTCGGCTGCGAAGACTTCCATGAGGTCGACGTCGTGTTCGCTGAATCCGCCCGGTTTGTTGAGTACTACTAGCAGGGCAATCGTACGGCCACGTACCCGCATTGGAACGCCAACTCCGTTACGGGCTCCCATGCGAGCAAAGAAGTCGCGATATTCGGCCAGCTCAGGATCGGTTGTGACATCGCGAGTCGTGAATGTTTCGCCTTCAAAAATGATCCGCCATGCGACACTACCCTGCTGGATCTCTATGGATGCGCCTTGGATGCTGGCGTCGTCGACTCCAAAAGCAGGCAGTACAGGCCTCACTATGCGTGATCTGGGATTACGGCTCGGAGCTTGGTCGAGACGTAATATTACGCACGCGCCAGCCCCTACCAGCGAGGCAATGTCACCAGCAATCAGTCCATACAGGCTCTCTTGGGTGAGGTCTGCCGACGAGACCCGCCTCGAAAGATAGACAAGGCCTTCGAGCATCTCGATACGTTCAGCTACTTCCAGACTGCCCGAAATGTCCGAAGCGCTAAGTAGGATCGCAATCACTTTGCCATCGGAGTCAGGCACTGGCGTAACAGCCCAGGCCCACTGGACTTGGGCCAAAACGGGGAGACCCCGTTCGCCCCCATGGACATGGTCGCCCCGATCGACAGCCGTCGAGGCCGTGTCAATAGAAGAATCACCGTCATCAGTGACTTGCGTGTCTGATACCCAACTACCCGCTTGGCCTTGGGATGCGAACCTGAGCATAGAATCAAGCTTGAGCACCTGGGGAAGAGCCGCTATCAACGAAATATCGGCCGAGTTTTCCATTCCAGGGGGCACGAGCGCTTCGAATGCGCCCGAGCTTGCGATCACAACGTAGCGGGCAGCATCGACAACTGCCATCGGGACACAAGCAGACTTGACCATACGAACAATCTGCTCAACATCGTCGGCCAGCATTTCACTCGCTGCTAGTTGAGAGTGAGATTTACCTGTCGCCATCGGATACTCCACATTTACAACGGTCCTGGACACCGCTCGCCCCAAAGGACAGGTGACCCCGAGCGATTATCAACGCATCCTTACAGAGGCAACGATGCCATCGAGGATGTCATGCTCTGACACCAGCAGTGATTGGAACCCAAACTGACGCATTATTCGCACCAAAATTAGGGCACCGCCCACGATGACTTCTGCTCGGTCTGGCTCTATTAACTTGAGACGCCGTTGTGCCAATGGTAGCGAGGCGAGTTCACGGTAGAGCTCCTCGACAGTCTTAATGTCGAGTTCAAGGTGGTGTGTACGGTTCGGATCCCACGACGTGATTCCAGCGGCCATCGCGGCCATCGTCGTGACAGTTCCGGCGACACCGACTAGTCGATGAGCTGTCCGCACTGGCATCGTCGCCTCAACATCATCAAGGTGCTGGCCAACAACGTCTAACACGTTGGACAGTTCTTCAGCCTGAGGCGGATCGTGGGCAATGTAACGCTCTGTCACTCGCACAGAACCTATATCGATTGAAAGGTGACACTCGGGCTTATCCGCACCCAAAATAAATTCCGTCGACCCGCCGCCAATATCAATAACAAGCGACTGGGCCTGGCTGTTAGCCTCGCCATCACCCTTGTCGAGCAGGCCTCCCGCTTGAGTCGCCCCTAAGAATGACAGCGTTGCTTCCTCGTCCCCAGTGATGACCTCTGGCCTAAAACCGAGAATGTCGGCTGCTGGCGAGAAAAATTCATCTCGATTGCCGGCATCTCTTGCCGCACTTGTCGCGGTGGCACGAGCATCGCCCACTCGCAGATCACGACACTGCTCGGCATATTCGCGCAACACGGCCAAGGTCCGCTCAATGGCGTGGGGTGAGAGCTGACCAGTGGCGTCAACCCCCTCGCCCAGTCTGGTGATGCGGGTAGCACGGACAAGGTCGATCCCCTTGTCATCTTCGACGAGAAGGCGAACTGAATTTGTGCCAATGTCGATTGCTGCAATGGGGCCGGTCACCGCTGTCACCTACCTGTTACACCCCTCCCTGAAGGAAGGGGTTTTCTAATTGAATGGCTGGTAGGGCTCCACTGCCCCTCCAAGCCTCAGTTATCGCCCCCGGCCCTGAAGGACCGGGGCTGATTATTTCCACTTTGCCCGACGCCACGCAGTGCTCGAGGCAGTCAAGCTTACCGACATGCTTGGCCGCCTCGCTACCCGCCGGATCATTTCCGCCCACAAGCCAGTAGGCGTAGCGAGCATGGAGACACTTGATTCCACCATGAGAACCGCCAACTCCACCGTGAGGCAGATACTTGGGCTGCTTGTCGTAATCTTCCTCAAAGGTCGTCATTTGGCTCGCCAAAGCGTCATTTCGCTCCGATGCATATGCATCGTTAGCCGCCGAGACATCAACCGACTCTTCCAGTTCCTTGATCATGCCACTCGATTCGAGTTGACTTATCCGCTTGACCGCCAACGGGCAAGTAAGCCAATACAGAGTGGGAAACGGAGTGCCATCAGGCAAAATCGGTTCAACCTTGATCACGACTGGCAGGCCCAAGTGGCAGCGCTTGGCAACAATCACTTTGCCTCGAGGTTCGCGCCCCAACATGAGCTCAACCGCTTGGTGATCTGTTACTTGCTGTGTCGGTGATTCGTTCATAGGTGCCTTTCATCCTATACTCGGCGAGTTCAGGGGATAGGAGCTATGATTTGCCAAAACGTTGTCGCGGAGACGGGGTTGTAAACATTCAGCACCCCCTCCGTCATTGCGATGAGCCCGCTCTGGGGCGAAGAAGCAACCTAGTCCGGGACTTGCGTCTCCGAGGTATGAGTCACGGACTAGGTTGCTTCTTCGCCCCAGAGCGGGCTCATCGCAATGACGGAGTTGGAATACTTTGGAGGTCATCATGCGGCTTGGACTCAACATCGGTCTAGTAGGCAGCAACATTAAAAGCCTCATGCCCCTAATAAAAGAAGCAGAGGAGCTGGGCTTTCACTCTGTGTGGACAGCCGAGGCCTATGGTTCCGATGCGGTCACGCCCTTAACATGGATCGCGGCCAATACTGAACGTATCAAAGTTGGCAGCGCAATCATGCAAATGCCTGCACGCACTCCGGCTATGACTGCCATGACGTGCGCAACCCTAGACATTCTCAGCGAAGGACGTATGCTCTTGGGACTGGGCCTGTCGGGGCCTCAGGTCGTTGAGGGCTGGCATGGCCAACCATTTAGCCAACCTTTGGAGCGCACCCGCGAGTATGTCGACATTGTACGCACCATTCTGCGCCGGGAGTCCCGCCTCGAACACCACGGGGACTGTTACAACATTCCTTATGCCGGGCCAGACGCAACAGGCCTGGGTAAACCGTTGAAGCTTCTTCTTCACCCGCTCCGACCCGATGTTCCCATCTACATTGCGGCTTTGGGTCCGAAAAATGTGGAACTGGCAGCAGAGATCGCCGACGGATGGCTGCCCGTATTCTTCTCGCCGTATAAGCCAGACGTTTACATGAACAGCGTAAACGCCGGGTTTGAAGCGGCGAAAAAGCACTCCGGCGCCACAAAGACTCTGTCAGACTTCGACATAGCGCCGATCGTGCCAGTCTTCGTTGGTGACGACGTTACGGCTTGTCGCAATCAGGCGAAACCTTTCCTTGCTCACTACATTGGCCTAATGGGAACCCGCGACAAAAATTTCTATAAGGTACTCGCGACACGTTATGGCTATGGCGAAGCTGCTGATCAAATCCAAGACCTCGCCCTGGCTGGCGATAAAGATGCTGCTACCGCCGCAGTCCCCGACGAACTAGTAGACGAAATTGCCTTGTGCGGACCAAAGAGTCGCATTGCCGAACGGCTCGAAATATGGCTCAAATCGGGCATAACAACGCTGGTTGTTAGCACATACGATCCAACAGCGATCCGAGTTTTGGCTGAGTTGGTCCCGACTGATCAGTGAAGATCTCGGCATCTGCTGCAGCCAAAATTCAAGGGCAACCGCAATCAGCCTTAGAGTCGCTCGTGGAAATTTCCAGCGCCTGGTGGGGCCGGCCAGACCATGCGAGCCAACGAGCTCATGGCACGCAACCAGTCTCGGCGACCTGGCTGGCCAATCTAGAGCTCTACGGCCCAGTTAGCGTCAAAGCAAACGTGGATGCCGACGATACCGAGACCTCCACCCTGCACGTGAGCGCCCACTGCACGATGCATGTCCCCTATTTCTCTCTCTTCATGTGGCCTCTCCTCAAATCAGGGCTGAGGAAACACGTTCGCTCTCTTGTTTCTGCTGCTCGAGATGCCGCTGAAGGAAGCGACGCTCCAGACGCTCGACTGACTCAGGAGACTCCAGCCACACCAGCCACTCAGGCCCCAGGCCAAAACAGTTGGGACAAGCGGCCATGGTGGGCTCCGCCCTGTGATGTCACGCCAGATGAAATCACGATCATCGCCACCCTCTGTTTCATCACGTTTATCGCCGCCTATTGTGGTGCCCTTGTTACCCAGGCGGTTAACCCGATCGCCCAAACGTTCCATGCAAACGATGCCGAACTGGGAGTTGCACTAGCAATCACCCGGGTAGGCACCCTCTTGTCTTTAGCTGGGGCGATCTTGGCTGACAAGACCGGGCGGCGCCGCATTCTCGTTTGGTCAACCACGGCATTACTTGTCGCCACTGCTGTCTCGGCGCTCTCCCCCAACCTCACGACCTTCGTCGTCTTACAACTCGTCGTGCGTGGCCTGGTGAATCTGATCATTGTTGTGTCACTGATAGCGCTCACCGAACAGGCCCCAGAGCGGGCTCGGGCCTACAGTTTGGCACTGGCAAGTTTGGCAGGCGGCCTGGGCTTCGGTGTTGGTGCCGTGCTCTTGCCAGTCACCGATTTCGATATCGATGCGTGGCGTCTCCTTTTTGCCATCGCCGCACTCGCTCTGTTCGCGATGAGGGGTGTGGGCCGCCGCCTGCCCGAAAGTTACCGTTTTGTCAACCTCAAAGCACGCAAGGCCAAAACCGGCCGAGTGCGAGAGGTGTTCGATCGCTACTACCGAAAACGCTTCCTGTTACTGCTCGTCTGTGGCTTCTTTACCGCCATGCTGGCAGCGCCGTCGTCGCAGTTCACAAACAGATTCCTGTCGCACGAACAAGGCTTTTCTGCGACAGACATATTGTTACTCAAGACCATTGTCAGCCCGCTCGCCCTGGTCGCTGTGGTTGTTGGTGGGCGCCTGGCCGAATCGAAAGGGCGACGTGTGATCGCAGTGTGGGCGACAACTGTCGCCATCATTGCCGACGCCATATTCTTTACTTCGGGTGGACTTGGTTTGTGGATCGCCTTTGGCATCACCGCTTCTGCGGGCAGTTTGTCAACGCCAGCTTGGTCTGCGCTCGGCACCGAGATGTTTCCCACCGAAGTTAGAGGCAGTGCGAACGGCGCCCTACTAGTCATGAGCGTGATCGGATCTGTGATAGGGCTGCTCGTCGTCGGGGCCCTATCGAATCCCCTTGGTTCTATAGGCCTTGGGATCGCGATCGTGGCGATCGGGCCGTTACTATCAACCCTGATTCTGGTCCCGAAGCTGCCCGAGAGCATGGGTGTAGACCTAGACATGATCTCTCCTCCCGAGGTTTAGGACTCCCACACGCGATTAGCCCAAGCCGATCCGCCAATACCAAGCCAGTACGGGTTGGGCAACGAGCAGTGACACCAAGGCCCCGAGAGAGAGGTAAGCCCCGAACGGAATCTTGTCTCGGCGAGTGCGCCGGCCAATCATGATCATGAACAAACTCCCCACCGCCCCCAAAACGAAAGCAGCAAAGTTGGCCACAATTACATAGTCGACCCCCAAGAATCCCAGGAACAGACCGATCACGGCTGCCAGCTTGGCGTCACCGAAACCCATGCCCTCTCGCCCGGTCAGCAAATATCCAATCTCGCCGATCAAGAAGTAACCAACAAGTGCTGCTGCCGAACAAATGAGAGCTCTCACGATCCCCCACCACCAGGGCAACACATCGGATAGCCCCAGGATCGTGGCCGTAGCGATTCCCATCAAACCAATGACATACAGGGTAAACACAATCGGGTTGGGCAGCGTTTTTGTCTCGATATCTATTAGCGATAGCGCCAAGAGTCCACACAGTAGGACCGCTACGAGCAAAGCTTCGATGCTCAAATCGAAAAGCAGTACTGACAGCACACACAAAGCACCGGTCGACAATTCGATCAGGGGATAGCGAACCGAGATTCTCTCGCCGCAATATCGACAATGCCCTCGTAGGACCAGCCAAGAAACAAGCGGAATTAAATCGAGCAGCCCCAGCTCAGTTCCACACTCGGGACAACGCGAGCGCGAGACCAATAAGGGTTCGCGTCTGGGGACACGGCTAATTACAACACTCAGGAACGACCCCAGAACCAGACCCACAACAAAAGCTGCTATCAGAGCCCAAATATCCATATAGCCCGCTCAGCATAGACGAATGCCTTAAAGCCTAGCGTTTCCCCCCACAGGTGGCCGTCGCACAAGGCCCAGTTCGCCACACGAATCCGGCCACGACGACTCGATTGCGATTACAGTGCGAGTCTTCCGCAGGCGATTTTCTTGGGATTCTTGATATGCGACTTTTGATTGCTCGATGTGAAGTTCTGTACGAAGGCCGGCTAGGGGCTCACCTGCCTGAGGCCGTGCGGCTCATAATGCTCAAGGCTGATGGCTCTGTTGCCATCCATTGCGACTCCAAGGCCTACAAGCCGCTCAACTGGATGACACCGCCGTGCACTGTCACCGAAAGCGAAGACTTGCTGGTGGTTACCAATCAGAAAGGCGAACGGCTCGAGATTCATGTCAAAGAGAGGCTCGACGATCTCTCAGTGGAATTGGGCGACGACCCTGGCCTCAACAAAGATGGAGTTGAAGCAGACCTGCAGGTATTGCTGGCTGAGCGTCTTGACATGATCGAACCGGGACTCACCCTCATCCGACGCGAATATCCGACCGATATCGGGCCGATCGATATCTTGTGCCGGGATTCCACAGATCAGACCGTGGCGATAGAGATCAAACGTATCGGCGAGATTGCTGGGGTTGAACAGCTTGCTCGCTATCTGGAACGACTCGAGAACAATCCGATGCTCAAGCCCATCCGGGGCATGTTCGTCGCCACCCAGATCAAGCCGCAAGCCAAGACTCTCGCGGCCAGTCGCAACATCGGC
Source organism: Acidimicrobiia bacterium (assembly GCA_038904395.1). Lineage (GTDB taxonomy): Bacteria > Actinomycetota > Acidimicrobiia > UBA2766 > UBA2766 > JBCKKC01. The sequence continues at coordinate 8,004 of JBCKKC010000019.1, forward strand.
TGCGTCGAAGTCGACTTAGAGGAGTTACGCGACACCGACGGCAAGCTCCTCAGCCTCTTCTAGCGAGAGCTGTGGCGACCAAACTCTGTCACCCTGCCGTCGGGTTTGCCAACCAGGACGGTGTCGACAAGTTCGGAAAGAAAGATACCGTGCTCGACAATGCCAGGCATGGCGTCGAGAGTGCGGCTCAGAGCGGCGGGATCGTCGATAACGCCGAAGTGGGCGTCGAGAATGGGGTTGCCGTTGTCGCTGAGGCTGGGCCGTCTATCGATCTGTTGAGCGCCCAAGTCTTTGAGCCTCTTGGCCACTATGTCGGCAGCAAAATCAACGACTTCAATGGGCAGCGGATGCTTGCCCAGGGTCGTGACTAGCTTTGAATCGTCGGCGACAACAATCCAACGTTGGCACATCGCCGCCACGACCTTTTCGCGGGTAAGAGCACCGCCGCCGCCTTTGATCAAATTCAGATTCTTGTCAATCTCGTCAGCTCCATCAATACCGATATCTAGCTCTCCTAGGGTGCCAGGCGAGACAACAACCAAGCCCTCTTGAGCGGCGAGCTTTTCGGTGCCGCTCGACGTTGCCACACAACGGATATCGGGCTTACCTTCACCCAGGGCAACGAGGGTGAAGTGCACGGTCGATCCAGTGCCGAGACCGACACGCATACCGTCTTTGACAAGGGCTGCGCCGGCTCGGCCAGCGATTTCCTTAGCTTGCTGTTGGGAGAGTTGAGTCATCTGCCACCTGGTTTGCCTACTTTGGCTGGGGACGAGGGCGCCGGACTGGGCTTTGTGCTCGGCACTTTGGGGGCTCCAGCTTCCGAAGGCGGGAGGATCACGTAGACTTCCTCGCCAGCTCGGACCAAGCCTAAGTCTTCGCGGGCGAGTCGTTCAATCTCTTTTGGATCATTCAGTTCTTCAACACGATTACTGAGAGCTGAATTGTCTTTCGACAGTTGGGCCGATTTCTTTTTGACATCGCCAAGCCGGTTCTCTTGAGACATCAGTTGCCGGATCGGTGAAAAGAAAATGAATACAGCAAAGCCCAATGCTGCCAGAGAGACTAAAACCCAAAGGGCTCGACGCCGACCCCGCTGGTAGTCTTCACTCTCGCTAACCGCCGCCAGTTTCTGACCGATCGCACTGGCACCAGCAAGATTCGGCTTAAGTCGACCGGATTCTTTCGGGGGGGAGCCCCGCTTTTTTGCGACGGGCCCTTGTGGTTGGATGGCCGGTTTCGTTGCGCGCGAATGCTTGCCGGCACTTATGCCACTCTTGCCTTTTGGCTGGGCCTTGTCGCCTTCTATCAATCGGCAAACCTCGCTACCAGGGCCGGTCCTGCGAATTCGGCGGAATCGCCAAGATCCGCTTCAATTCGCAGCAGCTGATTTAGCTTTGCCACACGGTCAGACCGTGCCGGCGCACCAGCTTTGATCTGTCCGCAGTTTGTCGCCACCGCAAGATCAGCAATTGTCGTATCTTCAGTTTCACCGGAGCGGTGACTTACCATCGCAGTGTAGCCGCAGCGCAATGCCAGGTCGATGCATGCCAAAGTTTCCGTGATAGTGCCGACCTGGTTCATCTTGACCAAAACTGAATTTGCGACTTGCCGGTCGATGCCCTCACGCAACCGCTCCAGATTCGTCACGAACAAGTCGTCGCCGACAAGCTGCACCTTTTCACCAAGGCGTTCCGTCAGGCGGGCCCATCCAGCCCAGTCATCCTCAGCCATGCCATCTTCCACTGAACAAATGGGATACCGACTGCACAGGTCAACAAGATATTGCGTCCAGTCATCGGCGGCCATGCTCGCTCCCTCACCAGCGAGAACATATTTTCCGTTGTCAAAGAATTCACTAGCAGCAACGTCCAGGGCCAGAAATACATCGTCACCGGGCTGATATCCCGCTGCGCCAATCGCCTCCAAGAGACAATCCAAGACCACGCTGTTAGCCTCGAAATTCGGGGCAAATCCGCCCTCGTCGCCCACGTTGGTAGACAGCCCTCGAGCGACAAGCAACTTCTTGAGCTCGTGATAGATCTCAGCGCCCATACGCACGCTTTCGGCCATGGTCTCTGCGCCAGCCGGAACAATCATGAACTCCTGGATGTCCAAGTTGTTAGCTGCGTGCACTCCTCCGTTGACGACATTCATGAACGGCACGGGTAGGACGTGAGCATTGGCACCACCCAGGTAGCGATAGAGAGGGATACCCGAGAAGTTGGCACCAGCCCGAGCGCAAGCCAACGATGAAGCCAGTACTGCGTTGGCACCCATGCGGTGCTTGTCGGCCGTGCCATCGACTTCTAGTAATAGTGTGTCGACCTCACGCTGATTTGTGGCGTCAACACCAATGAGGGCCTCGGCGATCTCGCCTTCGACATGACTGATAGCCCGCAACACGCCCTTGCCAAAATAGCGCTTCTCGCCGTCACGCAACTCAACTGCCTCATGCCGCCCTGTGGATGCACCAGAAGGCACGAGTGATCGCCCCATAGCGCCATCTTCGAGGACGACCTCCACCTCGATAGTGGGCTGGCCCCTACTATCCAACATCTCGCGAGCAGTAATCTCGGCGATAGCACTTCCATATGAAGTCATGTTGGACCTTTCTTGTATCCCATTCGTCATTGCGAGTTGAAGCCTAAGATATCCTCAGTTTTACTGGATTATTGGTAGCCTTCGCGTCCCAGCGCCGCTTGTCATCCTGAGGGAGCCGCTAGGCGACCGTGAGGATCCAGAAATCCGAATTTTGCGAGCGCAGCGAGCAACAAAATGGATCCATTCTACGGGTCGACCTGCGGCTTCGCCCCAGGATGGATCCTCACGCCCTGGCTGACGCCAGGGCTCAGGATGACGGAGGGTTCGGAGGCACGGAAATCGCGCTCCCACTGTTTAAGAGCTTTGGCTACGGCTGTTTCGGGATCGACTCCACGGGCGCGAACCAGAAAGGCAAGCGCCATGAGGGCTTGACCAAATTGGCTTTCGGCTTCCGCTTCAGGGAGCTCGGGGGATCCCTCCAAGGCGGCATTGATGACAGCACGAGCATCCCGGTTGGTAGCCTCCCAGTCGAACCCAACCGCTTGCGTGCGGCGAAAAAGTTTTGTAATACGCAACAGGGCTGGCAGCGAGGCCGGAATATCGTCGAGCACGCTCTCTCGCTGCTTTTGGGCGAGCTTGGCGCGTTCCCAGACAGACACAAGCTGGTCGGTATCGGTTTCGGTCACGCCATCACGGACAGCGGCCTCACCAAATACATGTGGATGGCGCTCTACAAGCTTGTCGACAATGCCCTCGGTAACTTGCTGGGCATCAAATGCGTCGGCTTCCTGGGCGAGACAGGCATGAAACACGACCTGCATGAGAACATCGCCCAACTCTTCGCGCAGAGAATCGTAGACGGTTAGATCCGGGGCCACCGGACCCCCCGGAGCATCATCTGGTAGATCCAAGATCGAGTCGACGGTCTCGTATGCCTCTTCGAGCAGGTGTCGAGCAAGAGAGTGATGCGTCTGTTCGGCATCCCAGGCGCACCCTCCAGGCGAGCGGAGACGACCTTGAAGAGCAACTAGCTCAGCAAAGGCCCGCCCGGCACGTTCATGCTCAGGCTTGATTTCAAATGGCAGCGAACGCTGGTGGTCATTCATATTGGTCGCCATTCATATTGAATTGCTCGCTGCGCTCGCAAAATATTTAAAGCCTGGATTGCCACGCCCTGCCAAAGCCCAGGGCTCGCAATGACAACTAGCTTCTCTGACTAATCACAATAACGTCGTACAATCGATTCTGGCTTGCCCGCTATGCCATCGTTACCGTCATTGCGAGCGTAGCGAAGCAACCGGGGAGACCCCGGTCACCCCCAAGGTTGTTTTGCGGGCGAAGCCCGCAGTCCGGTCGATACTCTAGGGTGCTTGAGGCGGTTGTTGCGCCGGAGCCTGTCCGGGAGCCTGTCCTGGTTGTTGGTCACCAGCACCAGGTTGACCCGGAGGTTCTTGCGGTTGACTACCCGGCGCACTACCTTGAGGGGGCGATACCGGCGTCTGCAGGGGCAACTGCGCTGACGACGGTCGCTTAAAGGCTTCTTCGCCGTTGGTGCGTGGCGCTGGCAACGGATCCACCCTGGGTCCTTCTTGACCTTGGGTTACCCAAAGGCCAAACTGTGGATTCACCTTTACCTTGGCGGCCTTGGCAGCCGCGTCAATGAATCCGGATAAGAGCGCCTTAGGATCGCCACCGAGAGCGCGGTTGATTTGAACACGAACAGCGTCGAGGGGAAGCTGCTTGATGCTCTCAACCCGCAAGACAATGTAGGCGTCGCCTTGAGGTCCCGCTATCTTGACTGGCCCCACATAGCCACCAGCAGGGGCCACTGCTACGGCCGTTGGCAAGTCAGGCGAAACCTCTTTGAGCTGGCTGGCTTGGGCACAGCCCAGGTCACCGCCGGATTGTTTGAGGGATGGAATTTCGTTCAACTGACTAGACAACGTGGCGAAGTCTTGTCCGGCCTGTAGTTTTGCTAGCGCATCGTCGGCCTTTGCCTTGTCATTGATCAGGATTCCTTTGAGGCAGTACTCGACAAAGGTGGCTTTGTTTTGCTCATAGTATTGCGTGGCTTGATCAGGGCTAACGGTGGTAACCAGTGAGTCAGCTATGGCATTTTGCAAGGCCAGTCTGGCGACCTCATCGTTCAAATACCAAGCAGGTAAAGCACGGGCAGCCTCACCAAGCGATGAGCGGATGCGGGCAACATCTTCAGGCTTCGGCTTCACTTTCAACTTGGCAGCCGCCGATTTCACCAGCTGCAAGAAAATCTGCGATGTTAGGACGTTTGTAGAAGTTGCAGCCGTGTACGTGTTTTCACCAAGGCCGGAGATCGGGCCTGGACTGCGCAGTAGATTCTCGTGCTTCTTCCTGAGTTGCAACTCGCGAAACACGGACGACTGATCGATTCTCTTGCCGTTGACTATTGCCGCATAGGCTTGCAGGCCGCCACACCCTGTCGCACTTAGCCCAATAGTTAAGAGAACTATCAAAGCCGCAAGACGTTTAATGCCAGTTCGTGTCATGCCAATTCCACCAAAACTTCCTTTATCCATTCCGAAATAGCTGGGCCAGAAACCCCCACCTGAGCGCCAGCCCCACGGCCCCGGGCCGCGGAATCGCTATAAGGCACTAACACCTGCTTCTGCTCCTCTTTAATAACCGTCCCTGGAAATAATCTAACCAAACGCATCCGACGCGATCCGATTGGAACAAGCGGACTCAACCTAGCTTGCCCACGGGAAAAAACAATTTCATTCACGCCAATATTGCCGGCCGCCACCTTAATTGCAGCTAATTCCAGTAAATTCTCCACCTCAAGGGGCAGAGGCCCATAGCGGTCTTGCCATTCATCGCGCACATCAGCAATACCCGTTTCGTCGTCGACATCACCTAAGCGGCGATACGCTTCTATTCGCAATGACTCTTTGGGCATATACCCATGTGGTATCAGCGCTTCGAGAGGCAGATCAATGCGGATCGGCTCCGGTTCCTTGACCGTCTCACCCTTAAGGGTCGCCACCGCTTCATTGACCAACTGACAGTATAAGTCAAATCCGACGGCAGCTATGTGGCCTGATTGCTGTTGACCCACCAAGTTGCCCGCCCCCCGCATTTCGAGGTCACGCATGGCAATGGCGAAGCCTGACCCCAAATCTTGGTGTTCGGCAATGACTTTGAGCCGCTCATGTGCTTCTTCGCTGAGCTGACGGTTTGGCGGATAGAACAAATATGCGTATGCCCGTTGTCGAGCCCGGCCGACACGGCCCCTGAGCTGGTAAAGCTGGGAAAGTCCAAGGAGGTCGGCTCGGTCGACGATCAGCGTGTTAGCTCTGGGCACATCCAAGCCGCTCTCAATGATGGTCGTTGAGCAGAGCACGTCATACTCACCATCCCAAAATGCCAGCATGATCCTTTCCAAGCTGCCTTCATCCATTTGGCCGTGCGCGACTGCGATGCGAGCCTCCGGCACCAGCCTGTTGAGTTGGCGGGCAACTTTGTCAATCGATCGCACCCGGTTATGCACATAAAAAACTTGACCGTCACGCAAGAGTTCCCGCCGGATCGCCGCCGAAACAGCTTGCTCGTCGAACTCGCCCACGTAAGTAAGGACCGGTTGGCGCTCCTCAGGTGGCGTGCTGACAAGGCTCATGTCACGGATGCCCGTCAAGGCGAACTCGAGGGTGCGCGGGATCGGGGTCGCCGTCATAGTCAGGATGTCAGAACTGGTGCGCAACTCCTTGAGACGCTCCTTGGCCTTCACGCCAAAACGCTGCTCTTCGTCAACAACGACTAGGCCCAATTTCGGAAATGACAGGTCCGATTGAAGAAGCCGATGCGTGCCAATCACTACGTCGACTTCACCCTTCGCCGTGGCCCCTACGACCTGGGCCTGTTCTCGAGAAGTGAGGAAGCGTGACAACATTTCGACACGGACAGGCAAGTCGGCAAAACGGTCACTAAAGGTCTGAAAGTGTTGCTGGGCAAGGACAGTGGTGGGCACGAGCACAGCCACTTGCTTGCCATCTTCGACTGCCTTCATGGCCGCCCGAATAGAGATTTCGGTTTTGCCGTAGCCAACATCACCACAAACGAGCCGGTCCATCGGCACAGGCGCTTCCATATCTTGGGAGACTGCGGCGATGGCCTTGAGCTGGTCGGGGGTTTCCTCATACGGAAACGACTCAGACAACTGCCTGCTCAGGGCGCCATCTGGACTGAAGGCAAACCCTTGGGTAACAAGCCTCTGTCGATATAGATTCACCAGCTCTTGGGCAATTTCGGCAACCGCCCGCCGCACACTTCCCTTCGTGCGGGCCCAATCACTGCCACCCATGCGAGACAACCGAGGCGTGTCGCCGCCCACGTATTTACGCACAGCATCGACTTGGTCAACAGGCACATACAATTTGTCGTGCCCAGAATACGAGACTTCCAAGTACTCCCGCTCAACTCCACCGATTCCCCGAGTAACGACACCTTCGAAACGTCCTACTCCGTGGTGATAGTGGACAACGTGGTCTCCGTCACGCAAGTCACCGTAAACAGCACCACTCGTTGTGGTCTTGGCTCGGCGGGCGGGTGCAGGCTTACGATGCGTACGGCGACGGCCTGTAATATCGGACTCTGACAGCAACGCCAATTTTAGTTCAGAAGAAATGAAACCCTTCGAAAGAGGGGCAACGACGATGTGGCCGCCAGACTGGGCAGTCACCGACGTAAGTCCTTGCGATGGCATGTCGAGCGACAAGCCCTCGGCGCCGAGAGCTGTACGCACCCGCTGGCCTGAACCGGTACCATCGGCCGCCACAATTACGGTCATTCCGTCGGACAACATCGCTTTGAGTCGATTAGCAAGGGCATCGGACTGACCAAAATTCGGTTCCAAAGAAGCCGCACCGATGAGCGGCATATCCGGCCCCTCGGCCGCAACCGGCACATACCAGAGTGGACCAGGAGCTGCCTTTAGAACAGAGTCGGCATCGCCGAAAAGGTGGGGAAGGTCAAGCCTCTCGTCCTGTTCGCCGGAGTTCTCAGCATCCCCCTCGCCAAGTTCCGCAGCAGACTCGGCTCCGGCCTCGTCGCCGGCGCGATCGATGTCAGTGATATTTTCGAGCGCGCCAACGTGGGGCATTTGCCAAGTTTTCGCTAAGGCCTGAGCGAGATCTTCCTCTTCCCGCCGTAAGTCAATCGCCCGATCAAGACAACGCTTCGGATCGCACACAACCACCAAGGCATCGGTTGGTACCAAATCCAAAACACCCAAGCCATCGTTGCCATCGCCAACAAGCCACGGCAGCCACGACTCCATCCCGACAAAGAGCTGGCCATCGGCAATTCGGGTCATGGCCTCAGCGCCACCGGGCGCAATATCACTCAACTGGCGGGCCCGGTCGCGCATGGCCGCATCGGGTATCAACTCTCTGGCGGCGAAAATCTCAACGGTATCGAGCGACTCCACACTGCGCTGATCTGCAACCGAAAAGTGGCGGATCGTGTCGATCTCGTCACCCCAAAGCTCGACACGGATCGGCTGCGGGTGAGTGGCCGGAAAAATATCAACAATTCCGCCCCGCACGGCAAATTCGCCTCGAGCTTCGACCATATAGCTGCGTTCATATCCCAAAGCGGTCAGGTCTCGGGCCAACTGCTCTAGGTCACATCGAACCTGCGACTTGAGTGTCACGACCGGAATTTCAGTGACGTTGCGGGGCAGTTTCTGGAGCAGGGCCCGCATGCTGATCACAGTCAGGGCGGGCGGATTGTCGCTGGCCAGCCTATGGAACGCAGCTAAGCGGCGGCCCATTGTCTCTATAGCCGGAGAAACATGCTCATAGGGAAGGGTCTCCCAGGCCGGGATCAGGAGCGGCTCATCAGTGAATTGACTCACATCATCAACCGTGCGCTCAACTTCGGCAGCCCCTGCCAATACCACCACCACTGGTCGCGCCACCACTTCACTCAAACCAGATAGCCAAGCCGCCCGGATGTTTTCAGGCACGGCGAAGGTGAGATTGTTGCCAACCTCGCTAGCTGCGGTCATGCGTGCAGACAACGGGTGCGTGCGCCAACGCTTCAGAAGCGCCTGGAGTGGGTTTGAGGTTAAGTTCTCACTAGGAACGGTTGGATTCAATGAAACTCATTTTGGGTGGCCTCGAGACCGTGTTGTTGCCAGAAGAAAATCATGTCGACCGCTGTCTCGATACCAATCGCTACTTCGTCCTGCTCAGGCCGCGAAAAGCGCCGCAATACAAACGCTGCTGGGTCCATCTGGCCGGGCGGACGTCCCACGCCAAAACGCAGTCTGGCAAAATGAGGCCCAATCAGCCTAGCTATCGACTTGAGACCATTGTGCCCACCAGAGCCGCCACCCGACTTGAAACGGAGCTCGCCAAAAGCCAGGTCAATGTCGTCGTGGATCACTAAGACATGGTCCAAGTCAACACCGCATTGGGCAACAAGGGGCTTGACACTTTCGCCACTGACATTCATGAAGACCTGCGGCTTTGCCAGCAAGATACGATCCGTCGCACCCGGAACTGTCACGTCGGCAATAGAAGCTCTGGAACGAGACTTACGCCAGTTCCCGCGTAACCGCTCGACACAAGCATCAGCCACATCGAAGCCAATATTGTGACGCGTGCCGACAAAATCAGGCCCGGGATTGCCCAACCCCACGACGAGGCCATCGGGAGATAAGGCCAAATCTTTTCGAGGTGAGTGTCTCCTGCGCAGCACTAGTCCTCCCAAAAACCATGCCCTGAAAGAGAAATACTAAGGGATGCCACCGGCCCCATGGCCTGCATGAGCATCCCTTAGCGCAATTCTTGAGCCTTCCGCTAGCGGAATTAGGCTTCTTCGGTCTTTTCCTGCTCGCCAGCCTCAGCGGCCTCTGCCTCAGCGGCCTCTGCCTCAGCCTTAGCGACTTCTTCTTCTTCAGTAGCAAGGGAAGGTGCCAACACAGTAACAACCTTCGTGCCGGGCTCGGCCGTGATCTCGACGCCTTCAGGAGCCTTCAAGTCGCCAACAATCAACCCATCGCCGATAGCCAAGCTTTCGATGTCGATATCAATTGAAGAAGGAATGTTGGCCGGAAGAGCGCTCACTGCAACAGTGTGCAAACTGTGGTCGATAACTCCGCCGCCCTCGCGCACACCGATGGCTTCACCAATCAAGTGGACGGGAACTTCAGCAGAAACCTTCTCGGTACGGGACACGAGCATCAAATCGAGATGCACTATGCCGTCACGAATGTGATCACGCTGCAGAGCTCTCGCCAAGGCAAGACGAGTCTCGCCTTCACCAAACTCGAGGTTCAACATTACGTTGAGGCCAGCCTCGCCCGATAGGGCTTTCGAGAGCTCACGAGCAGGAACAATAACGCTCGCTGGCTCGCTGCCCCGACCATACATCGTTGCTGGAATTTCGCCCGCACGACGCAACCGCCGACTTGCACTAGAACCGGTCTCAGATGTTGACCGCTTTCTTGCCTTTATTGATACTTCTCTTGCCATTTATGCCTCAACCAAAACTAGATACTGCCCACACGACCGGCGGCATTCAATAGAAGCCAGTTTAGCGGAAGTCTAAGGGACCGATCAGGTAATAATTCGCCCCACTCCGTCATTGCGAGGAAGCAGCTCCGGGCGACGAAGCAATCCAGGCTTTACTGTGTTGCGAGCGGAGCGAGCAATTCAAAATGGATCGAACATGCTGACAAAGTCCTGCTCGCTCCGCTCGCAGAATATTTGAAGTCTGGATTGCCACGCCCTGCCAAAGCCCAGGGCTCGCAATGACGAGAAGGGGTACGTGAATGGCTTCTCAACCCTGGTTGAAGAGGCCCGAAACCGAAGTGTCCTCGAAAACTGCTCGGATCGCAGGCGCAAGGATGGGGGCCACAGAGAGGACAGTCAACTTGTCGAATTGACGCTCCGGGGGAATTGGTATGGTGTTGGTCACTACAACGCGTTCGATTGGTGCGTTCTTGAGTCTGTCGACGGCCGGGCCCGAAAGAATGCCATGGGTGGCCAGAGCATATACTTCCGATGCTCCTTGTTCCATAAGGAGCTCAGCACCACCACAGACTGTGCCTGCAGTGTCGATCATGTCATCAACGAGTAGGCAGCAACGGCCGGCCACATCACCAATCACAGCAAGTGTGTCACTCTTGTTGCGAGCATCCACACTGCGTCGCTTGTACAAGATGGCAACATCTGAGTGGAGCTCGGCAGCAAAACTCTCTGCCATCTTCACGCGACCGGCATCAGGCGAAACGATGACGATATCACCGGCGATCTCTTGCCTAATCCAATTGGCCAGAATGGGGAGTGCTGTCAAGTGATCGAAGGGCGCATCAAAGAATCCCTGAATCTGGCCGGTGTGCAGGTCGACAGAAATAACCCGGTCAGCACCAGCAGCAGCCAACATGTCGGCCACCAAACGGCCGGTAATTGGCTCACGACTACGCGCCTTTTTGTCTTGACGCGAATAGCCATAGTAGGGGCACACTGCGATAACCCGCTTAGCGGAGGCCCGCTTGAGAGCATCCATCATGATCAGCTGTTCCATGATCATTTCATTGATCTGGCCACAATGGGTTTGCACAACGAAGACGTCCGCACCGCGCACGCTCTCACCAAAACGGCAATAGATCTCGCCGTTCGAGAACTGGGTGAGCTCAACTTCGCCCAAGGGCTGTTTGAGGTAACTGGCGATCTCATTAGCAAGTTCGGGATTAGATGAGCCCGAAAAGATTTTTAGCTGCCGTTTAAGCGCAATTTCCACCGGTGTCTCCAAAAATAGATTTGCAAGTTAACCATAGGGCCCGTGATGGAATAACTAGCGCGTTTGCGGCGAGTCCTGGGCGGCTCTCGCAAGGCGCGACGACGATGCGTAGCTGGCACTACTCGAGGAGGAGGAACGCAGCGAGAGACGGTCAGGGCCGTTGCAAACGCCTATGTTATTCCATCACGGGCCCTAAGTGCAACGACAGATTTGAAACCTACCCAATTGGGCTAGCCGTCAGTCAGCTGGGTTGCTAGGGCCCGTAAGGGAATTAGTAGCGCGGTTACGGTAGGTCCAGCCTTCTAGGTTCTTTGCCGGCATACCAACCGCTAAGGCTCCGGCAGGCACATCGCTGTTCACGACTGCACCAGCTCCGGTATAGGTATCGTCACCAAGTGTGACAGGGGCCACGAGCAGGCTGCCAGATCCGGTCATGACACGATCGCCGAGATGAGTGGGATGTTTACTGACGCCGTCGTAATTGCAAGTAATCGTGTTGGCCCCCAAATTGCAGTCTTTGCCGATCGTGGCATCGCCCACATACGACAAATGCGGCACCTTCGAGTTCTCGCCAATCACGCTCTTTTTCACTTCCACGAATGAACCAATGTGCGTGCCGGCTGCCAAGTCGCTTCCTGCCCTCAAGCTAGCGAAGGGCCCAGCATCAGCGTCCGAGCCAATCTTGCTGTCTCGCACCACACAGAAACTGAGCTGAGTATTCTCGCCAATCTCAGAATCGATCACTCGCACGTTGGGGCCGAGCGTCGCTCCGGCACTGACACGAGTCTTGCCGGCTAGGTGGGTCCCTGCCAGCAGAGTCACGTCGTGACCAAGTTCCACATCAGCATCAATATAGGTCGTGGCTGGATCCTGTAACGTGACCCCAGCCCGCATCCACTCGCCATTGATTTGCGCCCGCTTTCGCACCTCAACAACAGCCAGCTGCTCACGATCGTTGACACCTAAAACCTCATGTGACTGGACGGTCACGCTGTTGACATCCGAAAAGAGATGCTCAATGACATCGGGGAGATATAGCTCGCCTTGTGCGTTGTCGGGCTTTAACTGGTCAAGAGCATCGCGGAGACGGGGCTCATCAAATACGTATGTGCTGACAGCTACTTCGCGAATGTCCAGCTCTTCTCGTGAACAGTCAGCCTGCTCAACAATGCGGCAAACATTGTGACCCATATCTCTCACGATGCGGCCATAGCCGGTAGGATCTTCGAGAATCGTTGTCAACAACGTGACGGCAGTGTCTTCTTCGCCGTGCAGATCGACCATGGTCTTTAGGGTGGCAGCTGGCGTCAAAGGCGTGTCGCCTGGCAAAACAAGAACAATGCGATCAGCCGGATCGATCTCACCCAGTGCCACACGAGCTGCCCCACCAGTTCCAGAGCGTGTCTCTTGATGGACAATCTTGATCGGCACGCCAAGATCAAGCTGACCAATAAACAGGTCAACCTGATCGGCCCCATGGCCGGTAACAACAACAATCTCATCCGGACCAACCCGAGCGGCTGTCTCTAGGACCCACTGAATCATGGGCCGTCCACAAATAGGATGCAGCACCTTGGGCAGCGACGACTTCATGCGCGTACCCTCACCCGCTGCCAAAACAATCGCCACCAAAGGCTTATCCATCAAGTTCTCCATGTTCAAAGAGACTAATCCCGGGCAGCCCAGCGAAATGGGAAACATCAATAGAGCAGAGCGCTCACTTGGGCGATATCGCGGGCGAACTCTGGATCTGGCTTGTGTTTTTGCATGATTGCTTTCAAAGCCTTGACATTGGAACGCGTTACGGGCGAGAGTCGACCGATCGGCTGGCCTCTGCGCATGATGGTGAAAGACTTCTTCTGATGCTCCACCTCATCGAGTAGATTTTCAAACTGGCGGGAAGCTGCTGACGCACTAATTTCACTCATGCAATCAGAATACAGATTTCAACCTCGAGCAATGAGCATGGACGTTTTCAAAACATCGCCCCCGTGGCAGGGATGGCTCGCCAATTATGTCGACCAAGCCAGATCCGGAGAAAGTCGCTAAAGGTATCGGTGGAAGCAACCGATACAGGCGTTACACGATTTAATAGACCCGTGAACGTTAGGCATTGTCATGAGAAGACTGGCATGTATCTTGGTGGCCATCGTTTCGATAGTTGGCGTGAGTTGCTCCGCAAAAACACCTACCGACACAACTGCCGAAGTAGATCCATTCCTTCCTCCAGGATGCACGGAAATTCAGTCCGGAAAGAACAAGGGATCTGCGGATTGTGAGGGAAAAAACCTACGAGATATGGACTTTACAAACAAGAACCTGGTTCGTGCGAACTTCCGCCATGCCAACCTGACATCCGCCAAATTCATAGACACGAACGCAACTTTTGCCGATTTCACGTTCGCGACCATGGTGGGGGCCGACATCACCAAAGCAGACTTCCGAGGATCGGACTTTAGCAGGGCGGACCTAAGCCAGGTGAAGGGCGAGAAGACCTTTTTTGGCAAGGTCGCTATGCATTCGACCAAGCTTGTTGGTGCCAATCTGTCCGAAGCTAACTTTGCAACGGCGAACATGCGTGGCGCTGATCTCTCGCACTCGAATTTTGACACTGTCTATTTCATGCATGCACAGCTTGAAGAAGTAGATTTCGTCACTTCCACACTGAAGAACGCCAGCTTCAATAATGTGGACCTCAAGGAAGCCGACCTGAGGAATTCCAGTCTGCAGTTCGCCACATTCGATCACGCCAATCTCAAGGATGCCAACCTGAGGAATTCCACTGTGGAGTCCGCCACATTCGATCACGCCAATCTCAAGGATGCCAACCTGAGGAATTCCACTGTGGAGTCCGCCACGTTCAATCATTCCAATCTCGAGAAAGCCGACCTAAGCAAGGCCACCCTTGTAAGGAATAATTTCCACCATGCTAGAAACCTGAACACTGCATCGTTTGAGGGCATCACATGTATCGGAGACAACCCCGGCATTGGTGAGCAGTGCCGGGCAGCGTCACAACCGAGTTCCCCCACCGCCCCTGCCGCCACTAGCAAGAAGATTCAAAATCAAACCATCAAAGTGACAGACTTGAACGATCCCGAAGCGTCCATTCCGGCAAGAGACCATGTAGTTTTCACCCAAGCAGAGATCAATGCGTTGGATGTGATGCCAGTCGATCCCGATCGTCTAAATGACCCTAGATACGTAGGCGCCTCCGTCAGGGACTGCAATGCCGCTGCCATTAGCGCCGCGGAGGCTCGCGAAAGCTTGCGGTGTCGCTACGAGGCAGCAGCTGGCTTCCAGACTTACGGCACTATCTTTCCCTACCTACAGCTTGACGTCGAGCCATCCAAGCAGGAACGAGGCCACGTGGTTGGGGTTGGGCTCCAGGTTCATCAAGACGACGACGACCAACTGCTAAATACCGTTTATGCCCTGAGATTCAATTGCGTTTTCGACGAACAAGGCAGGATAGTTGGGCTGCCAATTATCAAATTCGCAGACTATGTTGCCAAGGTCACCGCTCTTGCGTAGGCGGCATCCGGATAAGAACACGCCCTGAACCACCGACTACTAGTCCCATCCAGCCACTAGCTCGCTACAACGCTCAGAAAGCGGCATAGAGTGGTGCATAGTGCGTATACGGCAGCTTCGATATTTCTCGACCTAGCTGCTTCGCCTCCACTCGCACCGACGGCAGGTTAGTCGTCACGCTCTCTTGTCTGCCTAATCCGCGAGTCACCTTCCGTAAGGACAAGTCACGGACTCGGTTGCTTCGTCGCCCCAGAGCCGGCTCCTCGCAATGACCCAAATTTGCTGCGCAAGCCCAATGCTTCAGTTATCTGTAGCGGTCTGAGTCTGTCTTCCATGTATAGCAAGTAGCTGTTTGGTTTCGGTTTCGAGCATGCGCGACAGGATTACCTTATCGATCTATCATGTTGTGCATGTTTCGCATGCAACGAGTTGTTGATGCCTTTTACTGGTGCTTCGACGTGGACAGTCGTGGGGCCTGATCTCAAGCCGTTCGGGCTTTGGCGAGATGCGAGTAAACATTCAGTCCCTCCTCGCAAGAGTCGCTCTAACAGGCCTTTCGTCATTGCGGGCGCAGCGAGCAATTCGAAATGGATCGAACATGTAGGTTAGTCTGCGGCTTCGCCGCAGGTGGATCCTCACGGTCGGCTGGCGCCTCCCTCAGGATGACGAGAGGGGTGATAGCTACAAATGCAAGAAGCCCGAACGGCCCAATGATCCGCTGCATCCGAGACATGTTGCACAAGCGAGACTCCTGATCAGACACCACGTTCAGGAAAGCGCTACATATAACTTCAGCTTTGGGTAAGCAGCCAATCGCCGCAGGTGATTTAATAAATGATGCGAGAACCCTTGCAGGGCATCGGGTTTCGAGTTATAGTGCCGATGTTGGTAACGAGAACCAAGTTGCCAGCAAGCCCCGTGAGCGAGGGGCCAAACTCGCTTTCGCCCAAGGACAAGGGGTGGCAGCCCACGGAGACCTCTGCGTTAGTACGTCTAGGAACTGGGAACCCCAAAGCAGGCTTCGTACAAACGAAGCAAACACTGCTGAGGAATCCCATGGCTTCAGCCATGCGGAGGATGTCAAGGGAGTGCACCGATCGACTCAAAAGTGGGGCCGAGCTTGCGAGGCCATCAATATTGAAGGGGCAACGCGGAGCGAAAGTCTTGTTGTCCCCCAGGTGGGTGTGGCAATAGTCCGAACGACTATGGCCCGCTCTGGGGCCCAGGAGAGAGTCCGGGAGTTCCAGACCCGGAGACCAAGCACGACGGTCAGGGGCAACGCGGAGCGAAAGCCTTGTTGTCCCCCAGGTGGGTGTGGCAATAGTCCGAACGACTATGGCCCGCTCTGGGGCCCAGGAGAGAGGACTAGTTGCCACACCCACCCCAAAGGCCGGAAAAACAAGAACTGAGCGGAGCTCCGGGGCAAGGACTCGAACCCTGTCTTAGTGGACCAAAACCACGCGTGCTGCCAATTACACCACCCCGGACGGTAGGCAATTTAGGTCTCTAAGGTAGCACCATGTTGGGCGGCGATTTTGACTCTTCTGGTACTGGTGACTTCTCCCCTCCCTGAAGGGAGGGGCTTCTCGTTTGCAGTTAGGCTGCTTGCGAGCGACGCGGTGGCCGATAGCATTTCATATGTGGTTTATATTTGATGCCTTGGGTTTCCGTGGGAGTAGCCATAACTCCAACTACACCAAGAGCGGGATCTTTTCCTTGTTCCTGGTGATACTTGCGCAAAATGTTTGTTGCGCCTAGTGCGTCTCTGTGTGAGACACGTCCGCACCGGCTGCATCTGTGGCGCCGGCTGGAAGTCTTTGTTCTCGTGCCACACCTGGGGCACTCTTGAGAGGTATAAGCCTCGCCGATCAGGGTGGTATCAATGCCTCTGGCTCGTGCCTTGTAGGTGATGTAGGAACGGAAACGGCCCATGGGTGCTTGATGGATTTTCTGTTTCACATTCGATGTACGTGGCGTATTTCTGGCAGTAGCTATTTTCGAGGTTTTGCGGATATTTCTGACGTCACCGATCACTATTTTTGTGACATCTTGAGCGTCGAGGTCTTCAACCAGTCTGGTGGTGGTTTTGTGCTCGATGTCTTTGATCTGATTGTCCAGTTTGCGGGTTTCCTTGCGTTTCGCCTTGACCAACTTTTTTCGTCGCCTGGAGCCAGGTTTCGTACGAGAGATACGCTCAGACCAGACTGCTAACCGTTTGTTACGGTATTGCCGTTTGGATCGTAGTTCCCGACCGTTATAGATCGTCGCTTCGATCCTGCCAAGGTCCACGTGGGGGACTGCTGTTACTGCTGGATGTATTTCACCAAGATCGATAGCAGCAACCTTTTCTGGGGTTCCGTCTGCTGTTTTGAGTTTCGGTTTTTCGCTACGATACGACGCCCGCAACTCGTAACCGTTGCCGGCCCATCCGATCTCGACTTTGGCAGGTACTCCCCACCCGGCGTCCCAAGGGATTTTTACTGGCGAGTTGCGTTTGTGGTCAGCGCCAATCCCGTTAGACAAAATGAGGACACAACCACCATTTTCGTGAATGACGCGTATAGCGCTTTGAATCCACACGATCTTGTAGAACCATTTCCGCCGCCATGGAGGCCTGGCCTTCGGATCGTTTCTGCGTGTCGCCTGCCACGTTTTTAGAGCGTCAATGAATGCTGCCAGGCAGTATTGCTCGGTCGAGGAATGCAAACGGTCAGAACCGTGCCCATGCTTGATAGCCAACTCGCGTAACTGGATTTCGTCCAGCCAAACACCACCCCGACGCACAATCCGCCAAAACCACACCAACGACTGCGTATAGAGCCTGCCACACTCCCGAGCCAACATGTCCAACTGACCTGTCGCCGCTACATGCAACTGGCGGACTCGATATTGCTTATTTGCAGTCTGTCCGCCACCACGAAAACCCATCAACCCATCCAAACGCCAACACTCGGACATCGCATTATGAGCTACTGAGCCGTGGAAAGCAAGCACCAATTCAGAACCGGCCGACATGTCGTCTACAACTTGTATGTCCACTTGGTCTTCACAACAAACCGGGGACACCCCGCTCGCCCCGAACGAAGAGACAAACTATGGGGCAACAGCCTATGGTCACCGTCATACTGCGCCATCAGCTGCGGTGGAGCACAGAGCACCGCTCGAAACCTTCAAAACCTACATACAAGAACAACGCGGGCCAAACAAAGGCTCACACGGCCGCCCGATATCCGGCTAACGCCAGTTCCGCCTATCCCTCCCCGCCCTGAAGGACGGGGGCTCCCGGCCAAGAGGCTGAGAAGATTTCGAAGGGTGCGTGTTAACGTAAACGTTCTAGGAGGATTGATGCAGGATAAAGAGGGTTGGACCCAAATTCAGTCGGCTTGGGAGAAGGTTTTTTCCGATGTGGCTTCGCTGGGTGGCGATATCACTACGGCTTTTCGTGAGGCATATAAACAACACGACAATGGCAGCGGCGCTAGCGACCCGGCAGCAAAACCGGAGTCTTTCGAGCGCGATTCCGTGAATGACAAGTCGACGTTTGAGCGGGATAACTCTGATGCTCTATCAGATTTCAACGCCACCGTTGATAAGACCATGAAAGCAACCAAGACCACTTTCAACGACATATCGCATAAGGTCACCGAGGAGGGTCGTGGCAAAGAGATGTCGGGCAATTTTGAGAAGGCTATGAAGGTGAGTCTGAAACAGCTGGGCGGTGCGCTGACCGATCTAGCCGACCGCATGGATACTGACGCCTCAAGCTGACCCTCTGCTCTCTTGTGGTGGGCTGGGGATTGTCTTCGTTCGCTTGCGGGACAGGTGTTGGACTTGCTCCTACGATTCGGAGGTCCTAAGAAGAGACCTCCGAATCGAATAGTCGCTCGCCCAACACCTGTCCCGCTTTACGCTCACTCAGTCAATTCCCAGCCCACCTTGAGGTCGGGTCAGACTTGTGGCTAGCGAAATTTCAATTTGGAAAGCGGCAGACGCCGCTGACTGCTATACGGAAACAAAGTGGGTGACGGTTGCGAAGGCGCCGAGGTCTCGGAGAGTTTTTGCAGCTGGCTCAAGGTCGGTGGGATCTGGGGCATAGGAAACGAAGGCTGATCCGGACCCCGACATATATGCAGGCCGGCCGGCCACAATTGAAATCCGTTCTTGCCATTGCGCCAGCTCTGGTTCGACAACAAGGGCAGCTGGGGTGAGGTCATTACGGAAACTACACTCTGGCAGGAGATTGGCTAGCCAAGTCTCCACCTCGGGATTGTTGGGTGAGGGCCCCAGCGAATCGAATGCTGAATAGACTGCTGCTGTCGAGCACTGGATCGGGGGAACAACGATTAGTATGGCCACTTGACTCAGTTGGTCGGCACGCTCCGCACTGAGCTGGACGGGTTCGAGAATCTCGCCCCGACCACGCATCCAGGCCAAACCACCTGCGAGACAGAAGGGCACATCAGAGCCAATACCAGCGGCGATCTTGGTTAGTTGTGCGTCGCTCAACCCCATCTCGGCGAGCTGGGCAACCGCCGAAATGACAGCGGCAGCATCGGCGCTTCCCCCGCCAAGCCCGGCCCCTACTGGAATGTCCTTCTCGATGTGTATGTCAAGCGGTAGAGAGTGTGCTGCGGCTACCAACACTTCCCTGGCTGCTTTTGAGGCAAGAGTGTCAGCGAGCCCAGTCGAGGTTGTAACTCGAACATCATCCTGAGTTCGATCAGCGATAGCCACTGAAATGATGTCACACAGTCCGACCGTCATGGCCAGCGAATCGATCGGATGGTAGCCGTCAGCACGCACGGGCCCAACCTCTAACGAAACATTTACCTTGGCGTATGCATTGACCTTGAGAGGAGTCACGTCGTTCGGAACGAACATATCCTTCGGGGTTAACGGGGTGCCCCCGTCTTGCTGCTTCACTTGTCCGACCCTAATCCAATTCCGGAGCAGTGAGAGCTGAGCTGATGGCGGAAAATTCTTCGAGGCTGAGCGTCTCGGCTCGACGCTTTGGGTCGATGGCTGCCGACTTGAGGGCCTCGTCTACAGACTCAACAGGCCATTTTGACGCTAAGGCCTGTCGGATCGTCTTGCGACGCTGGCCAAATCCAACGTCGACCACCCGGAAGACTGCCTTAGGATCGCCAGCGACCGGGGCATGAGGTCGGCGCTTGAGCAGGACCAGAGCGGAGTCAACTTCGGGATGAGGTATAAAGACGCTGGGCTTCACCCTACCAACAAGCTTCACATCGCAGTAGTAGGCCGCCTTAACACTTGAAATGGCGTATGAATCGGTATTCGGCTGAGCCACTAGCCGTTCCCCCACCTCTTTTTGCACCATGACCAGGAATGTATCAATCATTGGAGCGTCCATCAGGAGGTCAATCAGAACACGAGTGCCTACCGAATAAGGCAAATTGGACACCATTTTCCACGATTTGTCCCCAAGAAGTTGCGGCCAGTCAACACGGGTTGCATCGGCGGTGACGATTGACAGATTCTCGAGTTCACCCTCGGGAAGTTGCGCCCGTACGATGTCGCCGAACTTTCGCTCGATCTCCACTCCTGTGACGAGCCCGCCGGCTTCGATGAGCCCCAGCGTCAAGGACCCGAGACCAATACCGACCTCTAGAACGTGGTCCCCTGGCTGCACATCGGCCAGCCTGACGATTCGTCGCACAATGTTGGGATCGGCAAGAAAGTTTTGGCCACGTTGGCGACTAGGAACGAATCCGATTTCTGCCAACAGGCGCCTAATATCGCCTGCTCCGAGCAGTTTCAGTGTCTTATGAGTTAGGGGCCCGGCAGGCGATGTATCAAACACTAATCAGAGTCTAATCGCCACGCGCCGAACGAACTAGTCACTCTCCCAAGTTGAAGAGGCGAGCGGCATTGGCCGTAGTGAGTGCAGCTACTTCAGCGATCGGCATTGCCAATGCATCGGCCAGGGCCTCGCCGACAAGTGGCACTAGCGAAGGGTAGTTGGGCTTGCCCCGAAACCGCTGGGGCGGCAAAAAGGGCGAGTCGGTCTCGACAACGAGCCGATCCAGCGGGGCAATGGCGGCCGCTTCCCGCAAGTGGTCATTTTTCGGATAGCTGATTGGCCCCGCAATCGATAGGTAACCACCAAGTTCTAGGCACCGCTCAGCTTCCTCTACCCCACCTGAAAAGCAGTGGAATACAAACCGCTCGGGGAGTGGATGCGCTTCGAGCACAGCAAACGTATCGTGCCACGCGTCCCTAGTGTGAATGATTAGAGCAAGGTCTTTCGCTTTAGCCAAGGCAATTTGGGCCCGAAATGCGTCACGTTGGTCAGGCCGGGGCGACTGATCGCGAAAGTAGTCGAGCCCACATTCGCCAATTGCCACCACCCCGGGCTCCTGGCATAACACCTGCAACTCAGGCAGCGCTTCGGTCAGATCTTTCGCATCGTGCGGATGCAACCCCACTGTGGCATAGACTCCGTCATATTGGCGGGCCGCCTCAATCGCCTCTCTCGAATTGGCCACATCCGTTCCCACACAAATCAACGTGCTAACACCTTGTTCACGAGCGTCCGCCACGGCAGCCGGCGCATCATCCACCATCTGCAAGTGACAATGCGTATCCGTCCAAGCAATTTCAGTCATGAGCTCTCCTTCATTCGGGGTAACCATTCCGGTCCGCCACCGGTAGTGCACTTCAAAAGTATGCGGCGCAGCCGCCGTCAATATGGAACTCTCGCGAGCCACCAAGAATGAACCGGGCGTCGGGCGGGCCGGGGATTGACTGAGTGAGCGTCAGGCGGGCGGAAGAGTTGTTGGGCGAGCGACTGTGGTGACTTGGAGTGTCGAAGACCGAACAAGTCATAGGAGCAAGGCCAAGCAACTCTTCCGCCCGCCAGCGAAACGAAGACAATCCCCGTCCCCACCTGAACGAGCGGAAAGGATCAACTTGACGCGAGCTTTCGGGGGAAGAGGGCTTCGCCCTTTGTGACTTTGGTGCCGGGGGGGAAGTGACCCCACTTCAGGGTTTCGCTCAAGGGAGGGGTGTCAGGAGAAGCGGGCAGGCCAAGCTTGTCCCACAAGCGTCGAGCCGCTCCGGGCATGATGGGCGAGACCAAAATGGCGGCGAGCCTCAAGGCATCAAGGCCGGTGTAGAGCACTTCCTTCAGGCGCACTGCATCCGCTGGGTCCTCAGATTTTGCTAGGTGCCATGGGGCAGTGTCTTCTACGAAACGGTTGCAGGCCCGGAAGAATCCCCACAGTGCAACAAGAGCATCATCGAAGTCGAGCTTCTCGAGCAGGTCGGCATAAGTCTCATAGGCGGTGGCAAATGATTCGTGGAGTGCCTGGATGTGCTCACTCTTGGGCGACTCAACCTCTGGAGCGACTCCACCCAGGTAAGACTCAACCATGTTCAGCACTCGACTGGCCAGATTGCCTAGGTCGTTGGCGAGGTCGTTGTTGTAGCGATCGAGCATGGCCTCCCACGAGAAGGAACCGTCGGGACCAAAGCTAACATCGCGCAAGAAATAGTAGCGATAGCAGTCGGCACCAAATTCTTTCACCAGATCTTCTGGATGAATCTGGTTGGCCCGGCTCTTGGACATCTTCTCGCCGCCAACGAGCAGCCAGCCGTGGGCGAATACTTTCTTGGGCAAGTCCAGCCCGGCTGCCATCAACATTGCCGGCCACAGCACGGCATGAAAGCGCAGGATGTCCTTGCCCACGATGTGAACAGTCGCGGGCCAGTCACGTTCGAAGCGAGCATCGTCAGTGCCATATCCGACGGCTGTCATGTAGTTAGCCAGGGCGTCGGGCCAAACGTAGGCCACGTGCTCGGGATCGAACGGGAACGGCACACCCCAGGTCACCGACGTGCGCGAAAACGACATGTCTTCGAGGCCCTGCTTGATGAATCCAATCACCTCGTTGCGCCTAGTGTCCGGTTGCACGAAGTCGGGATTTGCCTCAATATGGGCCAAGATCCGATCGCCATAGGCCGACAAACGGAAGAACCAATTCCGTTCCGACAATTGTTCCACTGGCATTTTGTGGATCGGACAAAGGTGGCCCGCTCCCTCAACACCACCGGAATCGATCAGCTCGTCAGCCTTGTAGTAGGCCTCACAGCGCACACAATAAAGCCCTTCGTAGTCGGCTAGGTAGAGGTCGCCTGAGTCTTTTAAGGCATTGAGTAACTTCTCGACGCCGACCTTGTGATGAGAAGCTGTCGTGCGGATGAAGTCGTCGTGCGAAATATCGAGCAAATCCCAGACTTCTTGGAAGCGGGGCGCCACCTTGTCGACCCATTCTTGTGGCGTAACACCATGTTCGTCGGCGCTCCGGGCCACCTTGAGACCGTGCTCATCAGTGCCGGTAAGAAAGTAGACCCGGTCACCCTTGAGGCGATGCCAGCGCGCCAAGACGTCGGCCGCAACCGTCGTGTAGGCGTGACCAATATGGGGCACATCATTCACGTAATAGATCGGGGTCGTAACGTAAAAGTATTTCGCGGATTGTTCCGTTGTCTCTTGGGTCGACACATCACCTGTCAAAATCTTTTCCTCCTCTTGGGCTATTAATAGACACGGCCCTCCCGTCATTGCGAGCGGAGCGAAGCAATCCAGACTTTACTGCTTTGC
>JBCKKC010000020.1:0-31093 GCA_038904395.1 Acidimicrobiia bacterium
TCGACTGCAATCCAGCAAGCCCAGAACTGACACCAGCGATGATGTACCAAGCAATTGGGAGAGCGCCGGAAAGGTCCTGGAAACTACCGGAAGAACCCCCCGGCTTTAGCCGTGGGCGAGACTCACCATCCAGATGCTCACCTCACGTCCAAAGAACCGGGTAGCGCTTCCAAAGCACGCTGCAGTCAGCGATAGGAGGAGGGCGCTATCCAAGGGCAGCAGCGCCGGACTCAGGCTGGTTGAGTTCCAATGGAGAAACTGAATCGACAATTCCCAACTGTGGCCGCGAAGCATGCGGCACCGTTGCTAAATCCACCCGGGACTTCGAAGTCGATGCGGACGACCGGCCCATTCACAAGGAGGCCAGAAATTTCGCATTCCGTTCGCCCCATGGTAATGACTAGGTCGTTGAAATCGGGAACCATCGCCGGTGAACCAAACGTTAACCGAACGTATCCGGCACGACCTCCCGATCCGGCAGCTTGATCGGCCTCCACCGTGAAAACTGGCGCCGGCAGGAGACCACTGTTCGCCGGTGGCAATTCGTCTTCATCTTCAGGGTCCGACAGATCGAACGGAGGTGGTGTATTGCCTTGTTGATTGGCGACCCGCTCAGCCTGCTGGCTACCGGGAGGAACTGGCGACGCCATTGAGGGGGCAGGCAATGTGGCCGAACCGACGACGACTGCACCGCCGACAAAAACCGCCGCCGCTAAAAATTTACGTTTGAACGAAATGATCATTGTGATTCTTTCCACACCTGATGTTGAGAAATAGCATTGTACGAAATTCTATGCGCCTATTCACGCAGAATGGTTAAGGGTTAAGGGTTAGACGCCCACACACCAGCCAACATCAGCGGAATCGCATCACCGGCCAGCCAATTAAACCCTTTGTCTGACGGACCCCGGGGTTGCACATCCTCGCAGATCCGCCCCCTACCTACACTCAAATCACAGCCGAGATCCCCCAACGCTCACCCGGGCGAATATCCCGTCATAGTGACCACCCCCGAAGGTACAAACGACCTCGGCACTGGCGTCAAGTACACGGCAGTTACCCCATAGCACCTCAGGCTCCTATCAAGAGCATGTTATACTCACCCTATGAGTAAGAGATTGCAAGTTATCATCGACGAGACGGATCTTAAGACGTATGAGACGAATGCCGAACTCGAAGGAGTGACACTCTCCGAGTGGGTTCGTCAGTCGTTGCGTGATGCTTCGCAACGCAAGTCTCTCAAGGATCCCGAGCGCAAGCTTCGAGCTATTAAAGAGGCGATGACATTCGAGGCTCCAGCGCCCCCAATAGAACAGATGCTCCAGGAAATCGAGCGCGGATACCTGGAGGACTAGATTCCGGATGATCCTTATCGACTCGAATATCCCTATGTACCTTATAGGAGCAGATGAACGCCTGGCGCTTGCTGTCCGAAGTTCACTCTTCAAATGTGCGCTGGATCGGGTGCCTCTCGTGACAGACGCCGAAGTGTTCCAGGAAATTTTGCACCGTTACTTGGCCATCAAGCGCAATGAGCACATCACGCGGGCGTTTGACGTCTTGAATGAGATCGTAGAGAGAGTGTTCCCGATCGAATCCCGAGATGTGGAATCCGCTAGAGACATTGTGCTTCAGTATCAGGTCCTCTCTGCACGAGACGCAATTCACGTTGCCATAATGCGCCGATATGGCATCTCGACCATTCTCAGCCTCGATAAGGGGTTTGATGCTATTCCGAAGGTGTCACGCCTCTCCCCCGAAGTTCTCTAGCGCATGCCTCAGTCATTTGTATTTCTGTCTTGCCCATCGAACGAGTTGTTCGTCGATGCGATCTGCAAGGATGTACAGCTTGGAGCGGTAGAAAGCTCCGTAGTAGCCGATCCATCCTCGTATCTTCGGGTTGATTCCCTTTGCTAGGTCGGCCAAGTCTGAACCGGATCGGCGTTTTAGATGCCAGACCCGAATTTTGGCCCCGACTGCTTTGAGGGCTTTCGCACTGATAGCTGGGCTGAAGCCTAGAAAGTTGCCTTTTCGGCCTTTGACCCATCGCCCCTGGAACGTGAATTCACTGTCCGAAAAACGCGGGGCACCTCAAAAAAGCAAACAGCTACTTACACGGACAACACGTCAGATTTTCATCCACGAAATTTTTGCGGCGACGAGATTTGTGTCGACCAAGGTGGCGTGCCGTATGTTGGCACAAATCAGGATGGCCCAAGAAAAGTTTGCGTTCGAGAGGTCCGCAAAAGACAGATCCGCACCGGATAGATTTACACCTGACAAATTGGCCCTCACCAGAATCGCGCCAGACAGGTTGGCCCAAGAGAGATTTGCGTGGAATGGATCAACTGCAGAAAGGTTGGCATCGGTTAGATTGGCTCCGGATAGGTTCGCCCGAGTCATATTGGCGCTGGACAGAATGGAACCTGACAGGTCTGCTCCGGCTAGATTGGCTCCGGCTAGATTGGCTCCGGTGAGGTTCGCCCCAGATAGATCTGCATTGGCCAAATCTGCTCTCGACAGGTTCGCCGCTATCAGTTTGACACCAGGAACAATGTCCCTTGCACGAATGGAAGTTCCGTCAGCTCGCGTTCCTACACACGTGCCAGGATCGCTCGGAAGAGCGTTGGCAGAGTTGGCAAGCGTGAAGACAGCGATAACTATGACGCCGAGCCAAATGGTAAGTACTTTGAATTTCGTGATGGTCATACTGGAAGCCATCGAGGTCGAAAACCTCTGCACTGGCTCATGCTCTCTGCCGCCCTGCCTGGCAGCTGAAAGGGTCACAAATCCGCGGGCGCGGTCAAACGTCGATGGCCTGGTGCTCTGCATATGACCTAGTCTTCTGCGAGTATGTATCTTGTTATCTTAGGCGGTGGACCAACTGGAAATTTAGCCGCGTAGGATTGCTTCGCTCCGCTCGCAAAATTCGGATTCCTGGTTCCTCACAGTCGGCTGGCGCCTCCTTCACGATGACGAAAGAGCTGGTAAATCCACTCTGGCCAGCGACCCCGTGAATGGATCTTGGTGCTGGTGCGACTCCAGCCCAGGCGACCGGTCACGGCAAAGATGTCTTCTATGAACAGCATATTCGTGATACAACCTGCGTGTTTGTATCTGAGCCGACTGAACAGAATCACACTGATTGTAGGGGAACTGAATTCAAAGATTTGGACCTTGACGGAGTCGATCTACGGTTTGCGAATCTTGCCGAGTCCACCTTTACAAATGTCAGTATGGAGGAAGGCCAGCTAGGATCCGCAGACCTTTCAGGGTCGACTTTCGAGGAAGTTATGCTTCGTGGGGCCGACATCAAGTATGCGAATTTGTCGAACTCTCAAGTGGTGCAAACCACGCAAAAAAGTAGCGGATTCCTAGTCCTCGAGCGGGCGGATCTCTCTAACGCGAACCTTCAAAGGATAGTCGCTCGGGCGAATCCACAATTTACGCGGGCAACTACCGGAGCTGCAGCTCCAACAGACGGAGAGGCCGCTGCGAGCGCACCCGAGCCGGGCTCGATACCGCCCGCCAACTTGGCCGCAAAGGCGGCCGTAAGCCCAAGATGACCGACAGCAAGATCGAAGCGGCCAAGAAGCTCCTGGCCAGCGGCGTCCCACCCAAGGACGTGGCCAAGAACCTCGGGGTATCTGTTCCTACGCTCTACCGCTGGGTCCCAGCTTCAGCGCACGCTTAGCGTACAATTTTTTCGCCGACCAAACCCTTGCAACTCGCTTGCGCGTCGGCCAAGCGAACGCAATAGACCAACGCTACCTGATCGGATATACCGTAATGACGCTTGAGGAGTCAGGCGAGAGCACAACAACATAATTTGATGTGTCTTGCCATTGTCGTGATACAAGGTCAAAGCACCGGCCAATCGGACTAGTAGCTCGAGAAAAGACCAACAGATTTCCACTAGCAGAATAGACCCGGTTACGGTTACCTCTTGATAAGATGGCCTGATCAATCAACGGTTGAAGAGCACTGCGGTTGCTGGTCTCTTCCAGAAACTGACTCTTTGGGAGACTCGCCAACCAACCATTCGCACCGGTCGAGGTCGGAGCAGTTCTCGCAGCAGCTCCACCACCTGCTGTAGCGACACCTCCGCCTCGGGCTGTCACGAAGTGGCCTTGAGCAATGTGGTCCCAGTCGATTTGCAATGGGGGTGCCCCAGAGTGGGCCTCTGTATCTTGGTCATCGCTATCTGAGTCCGTTGCACTTTCGGGGGCGCTGGCGTCATCGCTGGCGCTGTCAGGTCCAACCTGGTCGGCGTGTGATTGAGCAACAGCGTTGGCAGCGTTGGCTAATTCCTGTCTCCGCAACTTCTTTGCCTGCGCCCTATCCCGTAGGGCCTGCAGGCGGGCAGCGCGTAACTCGCCAGAACGTCTCTGTTTGGCGGCCTTATCAGCGCGTCTCTTTTCGGCTGCCTCTCGAGCTTGCGCTTGCTTCTCGGCTTGTGCCTGCTTCGTAGCTTCCAGCTGTCTCCTCAGTTCAACAACCTGAGCGTCAACCTGCTGGGCGCTAGCCCCTCCCCCTGCCCCTGCTGTCGCTTTTGCGACCCCCTGCTGATCACCCGTGCCACGGCCAGCGGCTGCTGACTGCACTCTTGCTTCTCTCACTTCGGATTCAATCATCTCGACAGCGGTAATTGCGATAATGCGCCGACTTCCCCGGGCAAGAACGTACACTTTGCCATCGATTCCGGCAAGAATTTTCGATGGGCGACTCCTGGCCGGCAGCGGGTAACAGGTGAAGCTATTGGTACGAACGTCGTGCCGATAGATACAGTCATTTGCGAAATCGACATACCACAGCGCACCATCGGGTCCAATGATTGCCGACGGGATAATCGGCGCAGCCCCAGAGGCGTTTGGGACGCTAGCAACCAGCCGAGGCTGATGTACTTGGTTTTGCCGAACAACCGGCGAGAACACCGTCACCCCTTGGTCACCCATCTCGGCTGTCACCATCCCAGCCGAGGCGACCACCGACGAACCTTCAGGGATTGCGAGGCCCACAGATGGACCCAACAAAGACACTCCCTGAGGCAGTGAAACAGAGAATAGAGCTTCACCAACACCACTTTGGTCGACCTTGAGAAGAGTGCAGCTACGAGACTGCTGAGCATCTGATGGACCTTCATCACATGTCCACAACCTGCTCAAGCCATCAAAACCAGTTGATTGCGCGGATGGGCGGCGCAGCGGAATCATGGAGGGTGTGGTCTCTGCAATATAGAGACAATTAATATCGCCCCTGAAAATCACTACACCCTTGTTCGTTGTTAACGCTGCAATGCCCTCACGGCTTATCTTCAGGTCGAGCACATTAGTCGGATCACCGGGCAAGTCAGGATTCTTTATGCCCTTGAGAGACATCGATTGCACATCCATGTGTCGCCCTGTCACCCTGAACTTATCGAAGGGAACCATACTGATTAGACAGTCCTCACGCTGCCCCTGACCACGATTGGCATCGAACGCCTTATGCAAGAACCACACCCGTTGGTTTGCTTCGTCTGCAACAATCTTTTGGATTTTGAACGGAAGCGGCAGAACACTGAATTGTCTTTGCTCACGGCTCATGTCAATGAAAATGAGGAGTGAACCAGTGCCCTCATCCGTTGCCCACACGACACGGCCACGCGAGAGTAAAGCAAAATCAACGGGCGGACTCGATCCA
Source organism: Acidimicrobiia bacterium (assembly GCA_038904395.1). Classification (GTDB taxonomy): domain Bacteria; phylum Actinomycetota; class Acidimicrobiia; order UBA2766; family UBA2766; genus JBCKKC01. The sequence goes on from JBCKKC010000020.1 coordinate 5,683, forward strand.
ATGATTCCTTCAGCAATATCTGTGGCTATCGTACGCATCGTGCCGACAGGCAACGGTTGGCCATCTTCCCGCATCACTTCAGCCAACGGGTGACGACCCGTCCCCACTGCTGCAGCGGGACTAGCCACTGGGCCCAGCGTCGAAAACAGCGAGGCAATAGCGACCAGAAGGCCGAGCAGTACGGAAATAGGGTTTCGGCGAATCATCATCATGAATTACTTTGGCTTACGAGTGAAATTCTTCTAAGAATTCGCAACCTAGCACACGACCCTGAAAAGCTCATGAGAACCCGGGCCACCTGGGTAACCATTCTGCGATGATGCTTGGGATGGCCCGACATTACTGAACCGCGCACAAGCCATCGAGCCCCAGGTAGTTAAACCAGCCCCCCGAAGCAGTCGCTGAACCTGACTGTTGATGGGTGGCAGCAGCTGCTGATCCTCCCTGCTGCTGAGAAGACGATTGCTGGGTAGTCGCAGCGTGGAGGTCAACGGGCGAGGGAGCGCGTGTCGATGTGGAATCAGGCGGGGCGTGTTCCCCAGATGTTTGGCGGCCCTGGAACAGAGGTACCCAAAATGCCATGCGAGCGGCTGTTCCTTCGGTAGATGCCGAAGATGCTACCCGAACGATCGAGGAGGACTCGTCTTCCTCTTCTGCGTCTGAAGTATTCTCGGCTCGCCGCACGTGACTTGCTGCGCTGTCGCCTCGAACAGCGGCAGTGAAGTCTGCCTCGCCTAATTGAGCCGGGGTGAAATTCGAATTCGTGAGATTGGCTGCAACAAAGATTGCGCCCTCCAAGGATGCTGTTCTGAAGTCGACGTTGCACGCCTTGCTACGGCGCAAGCTAGCTCTCTTGAAACTTGCGCCCTCCACTGAGCTGCGCGAGAGGTCAGCCGCAAATAAGTCAGCCTCGTCAAAAATCGCACCGGCCAGCTTGGCTTCGGCGAGTTGGGCATGGTGCAGCGTCGCTCTGGTTAGGTCAGCACCAGCGAGATCGACCTTCGTGAGATCAACATTCTGGTCGAATTTGGCCCGTTGCAAGTTTGCACCGGGAACTAGCATCCGGACCATCATGCTCTCACCAGACGCAAGCTTCCCGACGACAGCATTCGGATCGCTGGGCAGCGCCTGAGCCGGGCTCGCAGTCATGGCCAGGCATATTGCACAGGTGGCAAGGAGTAGTGTTGCAAAGGATCTGAACTGATTCATGACTCTCTCGGTCTTCTTCGCCTGAATTTTCGGCCCGCCACAGCAAGCTATTCAGTCGAGTATATGAACTTTGCTGCTAACGGTTACCCAAAGCCGGTTTCGAGCGTCAACAACAAATCGGTGCTTTGCGAGCGAGCCAGCGCGTGCGAATGTCAGAACTCGCTTGACTTATGCCTCCGGCACCGCCTGAGGGAACTGCACTTCTAGTCGCCTGCCGCCACTCGTGCCGCCGACTCGTCCAACCCCCAACTGCCCACCAGAGTTGTCCCCCCAGGAGAGAACTTTCCCAAGGGCGTCGATGCTCAGCGTATGGTGAGCGCCAGCTGCAACAGCAATGTCTTCACCACCGGCGAAGCAAACACCTACATGTTCTCGGCCACAACTGATCCGTGCGACACGCATGTGGGCCGGCAAACCCTCTGGGCGGACTGGGGAACTAGCAGCAGCACCCCCGGCGACATCGGCCCAGTCGATCTTTAGTTCAAATTTGTCTGGATCCGAATCCAACAGCGCTACCAATGTGGTGTGCTCAACTGATCCGGAAATCGTCGTCGAATCCGCGCTCGGCTCAGGGCTTCCGATTGGGAGCCCAGCGACTATTGCGCCGCCGCGGCAGTAGACCAGAGACAAGGCCGTGACTCGGGGGGCATTTTGGATTGTGATTGAATAGTGCAGCTTATGCGCTTCGTCATCGCCTCCCGATCTGTCAAATCTGAACAGGGCAAGACCATGCTGGTCGTGCGGTTCGGAGAGAGTGAAAGGGACTGTTAAAGTTCCCGCTGTCTTATCGCGTTGAAGGGGTAAAGCCAACGCTGGATTCTTTGCTGCCATTGCCTTGGGAGACAGGCCCATCGATGCAACAATGCATGCAGCGATGGCAATCAGTGAGATGGGTTTAAAAATCCGGATGCTCCGTAGTAGGTCCATAATTCTCCTTCAGGGATTGCCCATATGCGCCTCAACCAGCTAGTTCACAAACCTAGCCAACCCGCCTGAGAAATCCCTGAGTGGCCGGAACAGCCATGTTGGCAACCGTGCACAATCCTGAATATTTGCTGAATTTCGCATACTTTCAGGTAAATCTCAGACTCGATATGTACTCTGACAAGCATGTTGCTCATTGTTCACTGCTTGTGACTCTTCCGATCAGTGCCAACCGAACAAGGTCCAGATTTGAACCAAGGGAATTGACGAATGGCCCAGATGGCCCGGCGAATATCTTTCATAGCAATTGTTCTAACTTCGGCACTGCTGCTGCCACTGTTTGCTCCTGCACACTCCGCAGCTGCGACCCCTCCTAGTCGCGACGACATCGAGATGATGGACAAGAAAGTTTCCGGAGAGGACCAGGAGCGTGACGCTCCATCGCCATCCTCGGCTACCGGCCTGGCTGCCGCCCAGGGGTACGACGACGATGACCAATCGGACGCCTCAGATGAACCAGCGGCCCCTAACAACTCAGAGATCGACTCCGAATTCGATTTCGATGTCACCGACGAGTCCGACTCGTCATTGCGTGACGACTTCAGTGAGAGCGATTATGAGCTCGACCGCTCGAGCCCGGACACCGCTACTAAGTTCAGTTTCGACGATGAAGAGACAACCGATGGCGTTTCACCGGATCTTACGCCAAAGTCAGTTGACCTTGCTGTCCCAGACGACGACGTCATGCCCCAGGACGTAAGCACCAGCGAAAACGTCAGCGAAGACGCAGAAGCCGCTTCCACCGAAGCCGCACCGGAGCCTCCAGCACCCCCCGCCCCATCTCGAGGATGGTTTGCCAGCGCTTGGAGCAGCGTAAAGGCCTCTGTGCACAAGGCTGTCAAGGCAGTCGTGGAGCCCATCAAGACCGCCGTGGCTAAGGTCAAAGAGTTCTTTAACGGCCCGCCGCATCCGCCCGTACCATCATGGGTTCGAAAGATCAACGCCGACGCCAAGAAGAGCAATGATAACTGCGCGATTGCCGCTGTCAAATTTGAACAGGGGATGCAGGGACAAATCAGCCCCAGGCGGCTGCCAGCTCTCGATAGAAACGGAGAGCGTGTGTTGGAACACGTCAGCGAGCTTTTCCCTGGTGTGCACCGCCAAGATGGCGACCGTGCCAAATTCGAAAGGGACCTCCTCGCCAAAGGTGAGGGAGCACGAGCAATTGTACGTGGCAAGTGGTTCATGAGCCACGGACACGCCATGAACGCCCATGTGCACAACGGCAAAGTTGTCTACCTCGATGCCCAAAAGGGGGACTACCGTGGCTCTCTTTCCATGGCCTTCTACGACCTCAACGCCTACTGGATCACTACTCCCTAACCACCGCTTCGGGGACATAAGCTGAAAAAAGCGCTGGTTAAGCCTTCCCAAAGGTTGCTGGTTGCAGTAGCTTGGGCCCAAGCCGTATGTAACCGGCCTAAATGAGGTGATTCAGTCGTGATTCGACTTGACCACGTCACCAAAATCTACGAACCCAACAAAACAGTCGGCCTTGATGACGCATCAATCGACATACGTAAAGGCGAATTCGTTTTCGTCGTTGGCCCATCCGGATCGGGTAAGTCAACTCTGCTCAATCTACTCACCTGTGAGCTGAAGCCAACCGAGGGAACAGTTTGGGTCGCCGGAAATGAGCTCAACACCCTCCCCAAGCGCAAGATTCCGTATCTAAGGCGCAATATTGGCCACGTATTCCAGGACTTCAAACTCTTACCCACAAAGACGGTCTACGAAAATGTGGCTTTTGCCTTAGAAGTGATCGGTCGGCCTCGCCACATCATCGCACACCAGGTTCCTCAAATGCTTGAGCTAGTTGGTTTGGGTGACAAGGCCAAGAATTTGCCTGACCAGCTCTCCGGTGGCGAGCAACAACGTGTTTCTATCGCTCGAGCCTTCGTGAACAGGCCGCTTATTGTGCTGGCAGACGAGCCGACCGGCAACCTTGATCCCAACACTTCAATAGACATCATGCGCCTGTTGGATCGAATCAATCGCACCGGCACGACCGTTGTGATGGCCACCCACGATCAGTCCATCGTTGATTCCATGCGCCGTCGCGTGATTGAGCTCGAAGAAGGCGGCCGGATCGTCCGAGATCAAACCCGCGGAGTCTATGGCGCCGGAGTTGCAGCGGAGTAACTGTCAGCAGTAGGGGGACTCGTCTGATGACTGCCAAACCAGCCTATTTTGCCCAAGAGGCAGGACGGAACCTAAAGCGCAATTTGCTGATGGTGTTGGCTTCCATCTTTGCAGTTGCAATATCGCTCGCGCTGGTCGGATCGGTGATGCTCCTGTCGAGGATCGTCGAAAACGTTACCGAACGTTGGGAGCACGGCGTCGCAATAAACGCCTTCTTGCGCGACGACGCGTCAGAAGCCGATATCAGTGGCGACCGTTCAACTTTGCAAGCTATGCCCGAAGTCAAAACTATCAAGTTCGTTTCAAAGAAGGATGCCTACGACGAGTTTGTGAAACTGTTCAAGAATCAGCCCCAGCTTGTTGAGAACGTTGACGCTCAAACTCTGCCGGCTTCCTTCCGTGTTTCGCTCCACAATCCCAAGACAATCTCAGCGGTTTCCGAACAGATTAAACGCCTAGCCGGCATTGACGAAGTTGTGTCCGCCCGAGACGAGGTCAAAAAAGATCCAGTCACTCCTCTCGGCGGTCTCTGGCGGGATTCTGATCGCAGCCCTCATCCTCTTAGCCGCAGCGATCGTCCTCATCTCCAACACGGTCCGGCTGGCCATTTTTGCCCGGCGCCGCGAGATTTCGATAATGAAACTTGTTGGTGCAACGAACTGGTTCATCCGTTGGCCGTTCATGCTCGAGGGCCTCGTGCAAGGTGTGTTGGGATCAGCGGTTGCCATTGTGCTGGTTCTGGCGATGCAAAAGTACTTGCTCGGCGCGGTCTCGGCACGGTTGCGCTTCTTGCCCCTCGGCATTCCAACCGATTGGCTCTACTTCACATATTTCGTAATTCTTGCCGTCGGCACTCTCGTCGCAGTCGGAGGAACGACGCTATCTTTGCGCCGCCATCTCAAAGCCTAAAGGCCCATCGGAAGCCCCACGACACCCCGGAATGGTTTCAAAATCACACGCGCAGGGGGTTAGATTGGATTTTCACCCGCCTAACCCAGTCTGATCAGAGATGGCAAAGAAGAAATCCAAACCAAAGAAAAAGGCGACCGACTCATCCGCTCCGGGTCGCAAAATCGTTTCGACCAATCGGCGCGCCCGCCACGACTACGAAATTCTCAAAACGTTCGAAACCGGCATGATGTTGCAAGGCAGCGAAGTCAAATCGTTGCGTGAGGGACGGGCCAGCATCGCCGAGGCATTTGCTCGTGTCGAGAACAATGCCATTTGGCTGCACGGCATGCACATTCCACCATACGTTTTTGCCCGCGATGGCGGCCACGAGCCGGTCCGGCCCCGCAAGCTCCTACTGCACCATAGAGAAATCGATGAGTTGATCCGCAAGACCCAAGAGGCCGGACTGACGTTGGTTCCCTTGAAGGTATATTTCTCTCACGGACTGGCCAAATGCGAAATAGGTCTCGCCAAAGGCAAGAAGCTACACGACAAGCGCCAATCCGAAGCCCGCCGCGACGCCGACCGCGAAATCACCCGCGCCCTATCCAAATCTCTAAAACAACGCAGCTAACCATCAAACGGCCCGTCATTGCGAGGAGCAGCTCTGGGCGACGAAGCAACCTAGGCTCTTACTGTGTTGCGACGCGAAGCGAGCAATCCAAAATAGGTCGAGTCTGCGGGTGGACCTGCGGCTTCGCCACAGATGGATCCTCACGGTCGCTGCGCTCCCTCAGGATGACGAACGAGGCGCTGGACATGAACAACGTCAGTTAAACCGGATTATTTCAGGCCTGGTCTATGTTTCTAGTAGGTTGAAGTAGCAAGCATCTGGCTTGATTTGGGGGGTGATCGGTTTCGACCCTGAGTCCGTCTGATGTGAGAAGCGAGCCGAGGTTTGCTGGAGTCCTCGTTAAAAGCCGGCAAAACTATAAATGCCAAAACTAATGACCAACCGGTCATGGCAATGGCTGCTTAATATAGCAGTCCGTGGCCCCGAGCTCCCCCGTCTCGGGATCCCACGACATTAGGGGGTTACTCTCTTGGTTTTGATCAACTGGCCTAGAGAGGACATTAAAGGTTGACCTAGAGACCCTTTGGGCGTGCGTGGACGGACCGGTCTCGAAACTACTCCCATGCACTGCGCTCGGAGATGCTCACATTGGGCCCTCGGGGGACGCGGGTTCGAGTCCCGCCACCTCCACCTAAAAGTCAGGCCCCCGGCTTCGCCGGGGGCCTGACTTTTAGATTCGGCTCCGGCGAAGCCGGGGCGGCCTGAAGTTTTCGGCTCTGGCGAAGCCGGGGCCGGTCCTTTTTCTGACTCGATCCTACGGCTCGAGCTTGAACGACAGTTTCACTTTGGCTCGATATGACAGCTGACCATCTTCAACATGCATGTCGAGTGCCGATACCTCTGCCACCCGCAAGTCCCGTAGTGTATGACCTGCCATTGTGACAGCCGACGAGGCGGCCTTTTCCCACGACTCGTGACTCGTGCCAACTAGCTCAATTACCTTGTAAATGCTCTCCGCCATGTGCTGTTCCCTTCAAGCAGTATTTCCGATATTTGCCTGTTGAGCCTACCGGCCACCACAGGGAAGGTCTAAATCACTTCTCGCACGGACGTGGATATCAATCGCGCACATTGCCCGTACGATCGCCCGCATTGACCGGTTCGGTCGTTTCGCAATCGACACGTAGAATGGTGTGGTGCGTGACTGACCCGTCGCAATCCACACTGCCCGTCCGGCAGCCGCACCATAGGAAATCCAGCACTCCATCATCACAGCCCATACCAGAAGGGCCCCGATTGGCCCCACACGTCAGCCAGAGACAGCTGGCAGATGATTCAGATGCCAAGAGCCTCAAGCGAATTGTCGCTCTAACCGACGCCGTCTATGCCTTCTCAATGACTCTGCTGGCTTCACATCTTGACGTGCCAAACGGGCTCCATAGCGGCAACCAGGTGAACCACTACCTGTTCAACTTGATCCCAGACATAGCCGTCTATGCACTCGGATTCTTGGTGATGGGCTTCTTCTGGTATCTAAACAATCGGGCATTCGAGACCATTGTGGAAGTAGATAGTTGGTTTATCTGGCTCAACATTTTGCACCTCATGACAGTGGCGTTCATGCCCTTTCCCACAGCCGTCTTGGGCCAGTATTTCCTTGCACAAGTGCCAGAGGCTATCGCCCTCTATTCGTTTTCGCTGGGACTCCTCTCGTTCACCTTTTCTCTCTTGTACATGTATGCGGCCTACAAGCACCGACTCATCAACAAAAAGGTCTCCGAAGCAACACTGCGCTACCAGCGCTGGCGGGGCGTAACGTCGTGGGTCCCTCTATTTATCGCCAGTGCTGCGGCATTCGTTAGCGTTCTAGCAGCGCATTTGGCCTGGACGTCCATTGTTTTGTTGCGCATAGCAGTGGTAAAGCTGCTGCGCCCTAAAACTCCCAGTTGCCGGCAGCGCAAGGGCCATGCTCCGAAAGAATCATCAGCTGAAGCAACATACGACTTCGACCGACTCATCGCCTTGAGTGACAACGTGTATGGCTTTGCCCTCACGCTGCTCGTAATCCAGATGGTCGTGCCCGTAACAGTACCGGCCAGCCAACTTGCCAAAGCCATCGAAAACCTAGCGCCTCTGCTGTTCAGTTTCGCTCTCAGCTTCATCGTGATCGGCGCGCTATGGATCTTGCACCGGCACATATTTAACGCGCTGGAGAAAGCTTCCGGAGCGTTCGTGGGCTGGAATATCATGCACCTAGCGGGCATCGCATTCTTGCCCTTCCCCACCGAGATGATGGGCGACTACGCCAGGTATCGCACACCAGTAATGCTCTACGCCGGAGTAGTTGCATACGTGCTGATTGTGCAGCTGCTGGCGATCCAAAGCGCTCACAGGTCTGGCCTGTTTGGCCCGCAAGCCACTCCAGCATTCATATGGCATGCGAAACTCAGTCACGCCTTCGCTGCTGGCGTGTTCCTGCTGTCGATTCCCCTGGCAATGACCAGTATCAGCTGGACGCCCTACTCATGGGCCTTGACCTGGCCACTGGGCCTAGTTGCCGACAAAATGGCCGATAAGAAGTTTGCCGGCCAAATCGCCGCCTGATCTACGCCGCTCTGCGCTCACCGTCCACAATCCACCACGCCGCGCATTTGGTCGAACCTACAAGCTCCCACCCCCGGTGATACCAATTTGGTATGCTAGAAACATGTCAGAACAGATAGCAATTCGTTTGTCGGATGAGCTGGTCGGCTCCGTGAACAAGTTGGTCAATACTGGCCGATTCCCAAACCGGGCCACCCTCGTGCGTGCTGCCCTGGAGAGGCTCATCGACACCGAGCAAAGACGCATAACGGGAGAAGAAATAGCTGCTGCTTACAGAGCTGTCCCTCCAACACCGGTCGAGGATGCTTGGGCGGCACTGTCCACGAAAGAAATGGTCACAGAAGAACCATGGTAGCAACTCCAGCTCAGTTCGAGATTTGGTGGATTGAAGAACCCAAACTAGCCAGGCGTCCGGGCCTTGTCATTACCCGCAATGAAGCAATTCCCGTCCTAAACGCGCTCCTGGTCGCCCCAATCACACGCACAGTGCGTCGGATCAAGTCGGAACTGGCCCTCGGCCCAGACGATGGCATGCCCGAAGAATGCGCCGCTACTTTCGACAACATTCGCCCGATCCGTAAGTCTGTGTTCGTGCAACGCATCTGCACACTGGACGCAATCCGCAGACAAGAGGTCTGTCGAGCCATCAAAGCCACCATCAACTGCTAGCGCTGGCGTTCGCAAATCTGCAGGTGATTCAGCCCTTCAGCATAAGCTTCACAGTGTCCTGGGCCCGAGTGTCTTAGCGGCCACACTGCCCGGCGCACACAGCCGGGCTTCACTGGCCCTTGCGGGTCTCGTTCTCTCAACCCTGTCGTGCCGTCGGTGCTCGACATCGCCAGAGGACTATCCACCTATGAACTCTTCCACCAAACAACGCATGCGCTCCAGATTCGTCACGACTCTTACTCTCGGGCTCGCCAGCCTTGTGACTGCAGTGACATTTCTCGCCAGCCCAGCTGCTGCGGGGGGCGAACCGTATCCCGACAAGGCGGAGGCCCCAGCTCCACCCCGGGTCGGATCATTTTCGCCTGGTGCCACCCAAAATGCCCGGACCAAACTCAAGGGCAAGGGAGTCTACCTGTGCAACGAAGTGGTCGGGATTGAAGGGCCAAGTTGTTCCGGAGGCCATCCCCGTGCCGACGAAGAAATCATCGCAATAGCCAAGGGCGAGATGGGAGTGCAACAGCTTTGGGTGCGAGCGGGCGACAGCCGGCGCGGCTTCCCCGAGGCCCATCGCAAGGCGCTGGAGCGCTTAGTACCAAAGGCTCACGCCGCAGGCCTCGCCGTGGTTTGCTGGGATTTGCCAAGCTTCTATGACATCCAAGCCGACGCCTTCCGCTTGGCTGAGATGTCTCATTACTGCGATGCTGTCGCCGCCGACGTCGAGTCAGACGGATATCAACGCGGCGGCTACGGATTTTACGCGGGCCCTGAGCTAGAAACCGAAAAGGGCCGAGGTTGGGCCCGGGCCTATTCCGGATGGGTGCGCCACTTTCTCGCCAATGACAACTACCCAGCAATCATCATCACAATGCAGCCTCAAACGCATCCAAGATATCCGTTTCGAGAATTCACCACCGGCTTCAATGTGTTTTCACCCATGATGTACCGGGGTGGAGCCAAATGGTTTAACGAGGGCGACCCGGCGAAAGGCGAGAATGATCGCAATGCCCTCAACCCGTTCATTGAAAAAGGCATTGCCACCTTGCGCGCTGCCGGTGTCACCGCCGATCGCCACGACATCCTGATCACAGGCATGACCTACGCCGGGGGTGGCATAAACGCCCACGAGAATCAAATCAGCCACGACATGCGTGAGTCCGTGCGGCTGGGAGCAATCGGGTTTGCCGGCTTTGTCTTCGAAGACTTGGTCACACACCCCAATTGGCGGGCTGCCCTCAAGGACACTGACGTCTAGCCTGCCACAAGTCTGTGTCTGGCGTTGATGACTAGTAGGTTGTAATTCATGCAATTCACTTTGGAATCCCTACTTTCCGCCACAAATGGCGAGCTATTAACGGGTAACAGTCAGTCCGAATGCAATGGAGCGAGTATTGACTCGCGCAACGTTGCGTCTCGGGCATTGTTCGTGCCGATCAAAGCTGATCGTGATGGCCATGACTATATCGCTAATGCCTTGAGCGCCGGCGCTGCTGGTTTTCTCACGAGTTCCCGCCAGGCGATCCCCGACGAGACTGTGGCCAGCACCGCTATAGGCGAGTTTTTCGCCATCGGTGTCGATGACACATCGGAGGCCCTAGTCAACATTGGCCGTATGGCCAGGCAGCGCTTCAACACCGTAGTGTGCGTGACGGGTTCGAACGGCAAGACCACAACCAAAGATTTTCTCAGCCACATATTGGCGGGCCGCTGGACTGTTGGCCGCACGGAACAATCGTTCAACAACGAACTTGGGATTCCGCTCACTCTCGTCAATGCGCCCGATGCGGCTGAAGTCTTGGTGGCCGAAATTGGTGCTCGCAAAAAGGGCGATGTGGCGTGGGGCACCGATATCCTCAAGCCTCACATCGGAGTAGTCACCAACGTGCACCATGCTCACGTGGGTGAATTCGGATCGCAAGAGGGCATCGCAAAGACTAAATCCGAGCTGCCGGCTGCGCTGCCAGCCGACGGGTTTGCGATCTTGAACGGCGACGACCCCCTCGTTGACGCCATGGCCAGTGTTACCGATGCACAAATACTCCGCTTCGGTTTTGGAGACAATGCCGACATTCGGGCTACGGACCTAACCATTGACGCCAACCTGACCGCCCACTTTACGCTGGTCACACCACGAGGGAAAGTGCAGTGCCAGGTCGATGCAGCCGGCGAGCACACCGTCTGTTGCGCCCTGGCGGCCGCTGCCGCTAGCTACGCACTTGATTGCGATCTCGATCTGATCTCGAACCAGCTTGCCTCAGCGCCCCGGTCGACAGGCCGCATGGAGATCATTAACACCACGGGCGACTGGCGGATCCTCAACGACGCCTACAACGCCAATCTTGACTCGATGCGGGCCGGCCTGAAATCCGGCGCTCACATGGCCCGTCAGGCTACGCCACCCGGAAGAGCTTTCGCCATCTTGGGCCACATGGCCGAACTGGGCGATACCACTGAGGAGGCCCACATTGCCGCTGGCGAGGCTGCTAAGGCGCTGGGCTATGAGGCCGTCGTAGCCGTGGGCCCATACGCCGAACTAATCTCGTCCCATGTGGCTGGTGATGTGAATGAAGCTGTGTCTATGCTCCAAGCAATGTCCGGCGGTCTCAACGAACGTGATGTTGTCGTGCTCAAGGCCAGCAAGATGATGAAACTGTGGGAAGCAGCCCCCTTGTTACTTGTGGCCAACAAGGCGGAGCCCGTAGACTTAGAGCTCTGAGAGCACGCTAGGGCCCGTGATGGAATAAGTAGCGCGTTTGCGGCGAGGCCGGAGCGGCTCTCGCAAGGCGCGACGACGATGTTATTCCATCACGGGCCCTCAGCCCCAGCCACCCAAGAACCCGGGAGCCAAAGCCTGATGAGTATCGATGCTGTCGTCAGCGCCCTGTCGTCACTGACCAAAGGCCCCCGCTCGGCTGGAGTTGAGGAGCTCTCTGACTACTTCGCCAATGTGATCCAGATCAACGGCCTACAAATTGCCGTAGCCACCGATGGGGTGGGCACCAAAATTCTGCTAGCAAATCGGCCTGAACACTTTCACACAATTGCGCTCGACTGCGCCGCCATGAACGTCAACGACATCATTTGTGTCGGCGCCCAACCGCTAGCGTTGGTCGACTACTTGGCATGCGAAACCACCGATGGTCTTGAGCCGATCGCTGCCGCCATCGCGGAGGGTTTCCTAACTGCTCAAAATCAAGGTGCCGGTGGTGTTATCGGCGGTGAAGTGGCCCTATTGCCCGATATTATTGCGCCCCGTCACGACGGCATTCCAGGAATCGACCTAGCCGCTACAGCAATCGGCATTGTCGAAGGCCCGATACTGGATGGTTCGACCATCGAGTCCGGCGATGTTGTTATAGGCATCGCCTCTAGCGGCATTCACTCCAACGGCTTCACTCGCCTGCGCCAGCTGATGATTGACAGCGAGCACGACTTCGACGAGGGTGCTCCTTGGGGCGGACCACCCGGCCGAGAACAATTGCTGGTGCCGACCCTCCTCTATCCGAATTTGATGTCCGCCGTATCGCTTAGCCACCGGGTGCACGCAGCTGCACATATCACCGGGGGCGGCATCACAAATCTCGCCCGAGCTCTCACACACGTTGACGTTGGATTACGACTCACCGAGTGGCCTGAACTCCCGCCCGTCTTCGCGTGGATAGCTGAGCAGATTTCATTAGCGGAGGCATTCCAAACCTTCAACATGGGCATCGGGTTCTGCGTGATTGTCGCCCGTGACCAAGCAGACGACACCTTGGCGAGAATCCCCAACGACTACTCCGCAATGGTGTTAGGAACAGCCGACGAGAAAATCCCAGCTGGCCACATTGAACTGACTGTCAATGGCAGCGAGCTCGTTGCTGACAGAAATGCCATCGTCGGCACTGTCGACTAGTTGCGACCGCCGCCGCCGCCGCCCAAGATGGCGAGCATGCGCACAAAGATGTTGATGAAACTCAAGTAGAGGCTGAGCGCAGCGACAATCGCCATCTTACGCTGCCCGCCGGCGCTGAGACTCTGAGCGTAACCGGCCGATTTCTTGATGACCCATACCTCATAAACGGTTAGGCCCAAAAAAACGAGAAGCCCAACATAGAGCCAGATAAACGTGATTACGGAGTTAGCCCAGAACATACCGACGAAGGTAGCGATGAACACGCCAATCAACGCCATCATCAGAAACGAACCAAACCTGGTGAGATCTCGCTTTGTCGTCGCCCCGATGAGAGCCATCACCCCGAACATGCCCGCTGTTGAAAAGAAGGCCGCATAGATTGTGCCGAGCTGATAAACGACAAAAATCACCGACAGGAAAACGCCCATAAGAATTGAGTAGATAACAAAGAGCGTTGTGGCTGTGCCGGCTGACATCTTATTGATACCGGCGCTTAAACCAATCGAGAGGCCGATCGTCCCGAGAGCCACCAACCAGAACATGCCGCCTTGGGGATAGAACCCCGATGACCCCAGCAGGTAAGCGACAGATCCACTGAGCAGCAACCCGAGGGTCATCCACCCAAAAACCTTTGTTATGAACGATTGCTGAACGGCCGTCGCTGTTGCGCCATACTGGGCAGTATCTGTGTAGCCCGCTTGTTGTCCCCATGCACCTTGGGGACTTCCATATTGAGTCATCTCGATTGATACCTCTAAGAATCTAGTTACCTGGTAGTAGTACGTATGATACGACGCTGGTGTGACAACCTTGCGGCAAGTTGGGCCATCGCCGCAAGAAAAATTGGAACTCATTTCGCCGCAGCTGCGTTTTAGGCCATAATTCGTGAACCCGTATCGTTTCCGCTCGAGAGACCGCCCCATGACTGAAACAGTTAAAACCAATTCTTTTGAATTGACTGCCGCTCAAGTGAGCGAGATAGTAACCCATGCCAAAGCCAGCGCCCCCAACGAATGCTGTGGTTTGTTCGCTGGCCAAGCCAACAAGATCCAAAAGGTGTACGCGCTCCGCAATTCTGAGCAAAGCCCCACAAATTACACCATCGATAGCCGGGACCAACTGCGAGCCTTCCGAGATGCGGAAGAATTGGGGCTGGAAATCATCAGCTGCTTCCACTCTCACGTAAAGTCGGCCGCTTACCCATCGCCCACGGACGTCCGGCTGGCGTTCGATCCCGAGTGGGTCTACGCGATAGTTAGCCTCCAGTCATCAGAACCAGACCTGAGAGCATTCCACATTGTTGGCGAGCAAATCTCCGAAGTTGATATCGTAGTCACGCCCGACTAAAGCTGTATTAGGAGCCCCAAATTGCCAACCGTCAAGATTCCCACTTCGTTTCGTGACTTCGCCAATGGTGAAGCAACAGTAGAGAGCGACGGCCGCTCCATCGCCGAGATTGTGGATGGTATCCGCCGCCAGTATCCCAAGTTTTATGAGCAACTCACCGACGATAACGGCAACCTATCCCCTTTCGTCAATGTCTACCTCAATGATGACGACATCCGCTACCTCGACAAACTCAACACCAGAGTGTCGCCCCAAGACGTAATTTCCATCTTGCCCGCCGTCGCCGGAGGTTAATGTCGAACCTGCCGAGGGACCCACACTTACCGGCCGCACGTGGTACCTTTGAGACATGAGTGACACATCAGTGATCCAAGTGGGACCGAAAGGCCGGGTCGTGATCCCAGCGATGATCCGGCAGAAACTAGGTATCCAACAAGGCACACAGCTTGGTGTAGGAATCAGCAACGGAGCAGTTCTTTTGATACCGATGCACGAAATCGAAAGCCGATTGCAGAACATGTTTCGAGAGTTGGATGTAAGCATGTCGGGCGAACTTCTCAAGGAGCGTCGCGCTGAAGCCAATGCTCAAGTGAAGCAAAAATGAGCGTAGTCCTCGATGCTTCAGCTGTCCTCGCCTGGTTCCAGAGCGAACCGGGCTCTGACGTTGTCAGCGCGATGCTCCCAGATAGCAGTGTCAGCGCCGCCAACTGGTCAGAGATCATGCAGAAGGTCCGACAGCACGGCGGGGATCAACAAGAGGTCGCTCTCTTATTAGATGCTGCTGGGATTGACGTTGTAGCGGTCTCTCGCGAAGATGCGGAACTGGGAGCCCAACTCTGGACTCCTAGATCTCCGTTGTCATTGGCCGACAGGCTATGCCTGGCATTGGCATCTCGCCTCCAGCTGCCGGCAGTTACTGCCGAGCGGCTGTGGCAACAGGTGGTGCCCAAACTTGGCCTCGAAATCGAGATCAGGGTAATCCGGTGACTGGTAATCAAAAAGCGGCCCGCGATCCAATCTTCACAAGAAGGCACGAATGATTAGCATCGACTCGCAGTCTCTGAATCCAAAACAGCAAGAGGTTCTGAAGCGATTAATTGACTTCGGCGGCGACCGCCCTGAGTATCCACAAGACTTTGCGGTCAAGATGCTAGCCAACCTTGAAACACGGCTGGGACCGGCTTTGAAAACTCGAGACCCCAGCAAGACCTGGTGGCTAACCAAGTCGGCTCTCATTGACGTCGGTATGTGCGAGGGGCTGCACCTGGCCCGCCGAGCAGAACGCAGCTCCGGTACGCAAACGTGGACATTCGAGAAGGCTCGGGGCACGCTTGCCCACCGCTGCGTCGAGTACTTGGTTCTGGCGCCCGACACCATCCCACCGCTGACAGCCGCAGAAGCTAGCCTGGCGCGTTTGAGCGAGACTGACAGCTCGCTTGGCGAGTGGATCAAGACCTTGGCAGAACCGGAACGGGTTGAGCTGGTTCAGTATTGCACCAACATGGCGAGTGAGTTCCTCCAACAGTGGCCCCCGATCAATGCAGAATGGCAGCCGCGAGTTGAGATCCCGGCTCGGGCCTACTTACTTGAAAATCGCGTTGGCCTCATCGGGCGCTATGATCTGGCGTTAGGCAGCCCTAAAGGCCGTCAGGCCCGCACGTTGATAGTCGACTTCAAATTTGGGGAAGTTCGCCCGGCCCACCTCGACGAGTTGCGTTTCTATGCCCTCGTCGAAACCCTCAAACTGGGCATACCGCCCTATCGGGTTGCAGCCTACGGTTTTGACAGCGCTCGCTTCGTTGTCGAGGACGTCACCGAGATGTCGCTGGTCGCCACGATGGATTGGTTGGTGCAAAGAGCCCTCGTGCTGGCAGAAATCGAGTCCGAGACGAGACCGCCAATCCTGACGGGCAATCCGCTCTGCACCTGGTGTCCCGCCCTACCGAATTGCCAGACCGGCCAAACTTGGACAGACTCGCTCTCAAGCTGAACCTATTCGCTATGTGGGGAATTGTCTTCGCTCGCTGGCGGGACAGGTGTTGGCCTTCCTCCTGGCGATCTTGGAGGTCATAAAGCGCGACCTCCAAATCGCATAGTCGCTCGGCCAACACCTGTCCCGCCTCACGCTCGCTCAGTCAATGCCCAACCCACGCCCGGGTCAGACTTGTGGCTCGCAATAGTTCAATATCGATGGCGGCTGACGCCGCAAATGAACCAAAGAATCTGAATGATTACGCCAAACCGAGGTTTGAGTAGATCTGGCGGGTGGCAGGTGACTTGTTGAGGGTGTAGAAATGGAGGCCCGGCGCGCCACTGCCGAGAAGGCCACTGCAAAGTTCGGTGGCAACTTCAATCCCGACTTGAGTGACGGCTTCGGGATCGTCTTGGACAGCGTAGAGACGATCCGTAAGCCACACGGGCAGGCCCGCTCCCGACAACTGGGCGAAACGTTCAATCTGTTTTACGTTGGTGACCGGCATAATGCCCGGGATGATCGGTACATCGTCAGGCATGCCGAGATCTCGAGCCATATTCACGAGCCGCCAATAGTGGTCGGCTTCAAAGAAAAACTGGGTCAGGATGAAGTCGACCCCTGCATTGACTTTCTTCACCATGTATTGAACGTTGGACTCCATGCTGGAGGCATCAGGGTGGGATTCCGGAAAGCCAGCTGCACCAACGCAAAAGTGGCCGGGATGCTCGTCGTGGATGAGGGTGATCAGATCGATGGCGTTCTTTAGGCCGTTGGGCTGAGGCGTGTAATGCTCTTGACCTTGTGGTGGATCTCCCCGCAAAGCGAGAATGTTTTCGATGCCGCTATCACGGATCTCTTGCACGACATCTTTGACCTCGTCACGTGACATGCCCACCGTCGTTAGATGGGCCATCGTGAGGATGTCGGTCTCCTGAGCGAGCCGCTTCACAAAGGGCAATGTGAACTCGCGGCCGGCACCACCGGCCCCATAAGTAACCGACACGAAGGTCGGCTTCAACGGCGCTAGGTCTTGGGTGATTACCTGCCACAGCTGCTCTTGCGCTTCGGGGGTCTTGGGCGGAAAAAATTCAAAGCTGACGGATCGGCCTTGTTGGGCAATCAAGTCTCGGATATGCATGCCTTGATCCTAGAGATGATTCCGTTCCGCTTACAAGGACTTTGACGAATTGAACCTCCATGGCCCCAAGGTCGTCAGGGAGCAAACCCATGAGTCGAGAGAACCCATCCTCAAAAAGTTCAACTAAAGTTCGTTCGTTCGCATGCCGAGACTATGGACAGCACCACGAGAGGATCGGTGCGGTAGGACAAGGGCTCCCATCCGAAATCGCTTCCATGACAGCGCCATACAAACAAAGGTCAATCCGTGACACTGAGACGAAGTCGGAAAGTTGCAGCACTAGCTGCAGTTGCCTTGCTGATCGCCGCTTGCCAGTCAGTGAACACCACACCCCAGGCTCAAACCACACCCAGCCAGCCATTTATCCCACCAGGATGCACATCCCAGAAATCAGGACCGTATGTTGGGGCCGCTGTCTGCACTAACCAGGACCTGACCGGCATCGCCAATCAAATCCCGCTCACACCGAACCTCAACGGTGCCATCTTGACAAATACATCCCTAGCTGGACTGCCACTCACTGGGGTCCAGCTCATGAATGCAACATTAAACGGCGCCACTTTCGCCGATGCAAAAATGGACGGCGCCAACTTGTCTGGTGCAACCGCTCGCCAGGCCGGTGCATCTTTCACAGAAACCGCTCTTCCTAACGCCAACCTATCGAATGCCATATTGCCTCATGGAGCCTTTAATGCAGATGTTGCCAACAACCGGCCGGCAAACCTCTCAGGCGCCAACTTCACAGGAGCGACCATCACCAACGGCACTTTCGCAGGCTCCACTCTCACAAATACCAACCTCACAAACGCCAACTTGTCATCCACGGACTTCACCGGCGCCAATTTCAACAACACGAACATGGATTCGGCGAATCTATTCAGCACTGCGGGACTCACCCTGGGTGGCCCTCCACCAGGAATGAATTGTAACTTCACAACGTGGGTAGACGGCACCGTGAGAAGCGGTAACGGATGCACCGTTGACCAGCCACTCACCATGACAATTGTCAACAACTCAGGCAAGAAGCCCAGCCAGGTATTCATTGGAGTGATGGCAGACACCGCCACTCCGTTGGTGCCTGATTGCCCACTGTCCAACACAAAATACTTCACACCAGTACCCGGTCAGGGGAACGCGTATTCGTTCCAAGTCACTGCGCCAGCCCAGGCGGGTACGATTTGGATCTCCCTCGATAGTCCAATCGGACTCGGAGCGAATCCACCACCAGACTGTCCACTTGGTGATGTGCCAACCACCAGACCAGACCCCAACACGTCCCAGGTTCGTTATGCTCTGGCGGAATTTTCATATCCGGGAACTGCCGACGTTACCAACGTAGATACATTTAGCATCCCTCTTGACATTGCCACTACTAACAATGGCGCTGTAGTCGCATCCAGCGGGTTCAGCTCCAACACTGACTGCGTGTTGAACGACTTCAAAACGGCATTCGCAAACCCGTACGCCCCCAAGTCCACCCAATCGGCGATGATGTACAACGGTCCACAAGACCCAAATGACATCACCAAAAACTTCCTGCGAGTCATTTCGCCAGCCAAGACAGCCCCGCCTACATTCCCTAAGCAGCCATGGCCTGACATGTCCACGTACGTAAACACGATCCAGAACAAACAGATCACTGTTACTGGCAACTTCACGAACCCGTCTTACCCTCCTGAGTTCGGCTACTACAACTACAAAGGCACAATGGATAGTTCGGGAAACCTCAAACTCACTGGAAACATTGGCGCCACGGTCTCAGGCACGGGGGCCAAACAAGGCCTGAGCGTTGAAACAACCGCTGCCGAATTGGCAGCAGCGTTCTATAGCCAAGCCGGGTCATACACTGTTCAAAGTGACCCACCACAAAACCGTGGAACCGTGCCTCCCGAGGTGACCGCCCCCAACGACATCTACAACTCGATCTATCGAGATCTCATTACCGGATTCACATCCGGATACTGGGGCGGCAAATTCCCCGATAGGGCCGACCCCTACAAGAACGCATCGTTTCTCAATCAACAACCCTTCGCCGCCGCACGGACCAAGGGCGAAGCATTTCTCGCTTACAGCCTCTACAGTGCAGTTCTGCGCGACTGGACCCCGTCATATTCAATGCCCTATGGCGAGAACTATGGCAGCGGCAGCTACCCGAGCCCACTCTTGAGCCTCAACACGCCCGAATTCAGACTCACAATCCTGCCCGACAAGACACCAACGACACCAGACTCCCCCTTCCCAAAAAACTGCACCCAATACGTCCCTGACAATTGACTCTGCCCGTTTCACTCGCCGAGCGGACACAAGAGCTGCGTTAAGGCCGTTCCACTCGTACTTGGGCGAATTGGGCGAGCGCACGCAAATCGTCTAGATCTTCAGTCAATACCGCTCCCCCACCTATCGCCTCGGCCGTCGCGATTACAATCGCATCTATCGTGATCCGGGGACGCTTAGCCTGGAAACGCAAAGATGCGGCACGTCGAGCAATCTGTTCTGTAGTCGCTTCAACTCGACAGCCCGAAATTACCCTGTTTACTTGCGCATCGCGACCACTCTCGCCCGTGGTGCTTTCGGCAATAACCACCGCCGGTATGACAACCTCAACATCGTGCCGGCGGAAGGCCTCGAGATGGGCCCGGCTACGAGCATCGCCTTTAGACAGCCTGCTGAGGACTCCAGAATCAAGCGTTACTTTCTGAACCACTTAGTCTCTGCCTCCACTATGAGTTCCTCATCAACTGGGCCGTATTCGTCGGTGAGCGCATCGAGCATGACACCCAATCTTTCGGCGGCAACTAGGCGCCGCAAAGCCTCGTTGACAACTTCCGATCCTGACGATGCCCATGGTAGTTCTCGAGCTTGCGCCCAAACGCCTCGATCAACAGTCACGCTAATCTTTTCCTTCGATGTATCTTTCACAGCCATAGGACAATCCTACCAAAAGTCGGAGCATGAGTAGGATCTGGTCCGTCAATGCCACCTTCCAAACCAGACTCTCTCAGGCTAACCGCCGAGCGCACTCTTGCCCTCTTGGAGTAGGGCCAGGAGGAGGGGCTCATCACCGATGCGGACACCAAGCGTTTCTGCTTTGGCGGCCTTGGAGCCGGGGTCACGGCCCACAAAAACGATGTCGGTTTTCTTCGAGACGGACGAGGTGACTTTGGCCCCTTTTTCTAGCAGGGATTCGGTGGCCTCTTCGCGTGACATGGCCTCGAATGAGCCGGTGAGCACGATAGTGATTCCGTCCAGAGGGCCGGTTTCCGCCCCGCCGGTTTCCGCCCCGCCGAGTTCCGACACCCCGGCGGGTCGGGCTTCGCCTGACCCAAGATTGACGCCGGCGATACGCAACTTGTCGATGATTGCCAACATTTTTGGGTCGTGGAACTGCTCGACGATTGACTTGGCCTTGATCTGCCCGAAACCGCCGATTTGGGCGATCTCGTCGGGAATTGCTGCCAGCATGGCATCAATGCTGGGGAAATAGCGGGTGAAGACTCGGGCGTTGGCCCCGCCCAAGTGGCGGATACCCAGGCCAACCACAATGTTGACCAAGGGGCGCTGCTTTGCGGCCTCGATGGCGGCCAAGAGATTCGTCACGCTCAAATCAGCGAAGCCTTCGATCCCATCCAAATCTTCGGCAGTTAGCGCAAAGAGGTCGCCAGCATCGCTGATCTTGCCGGCGTCCAAGAGGGCGCCCACCGTCTTTTCACCCAAGCCTTCGATGTCAAGTGCTCCCCTCGAGGCGAAATGGGCGACTCGTCCCCACACTTGCATCGGGCATTGCCAGCCTCCGGTGCAATAATGGTTGACTTCGCCATCGGGACGAAGGATCGGCGAGCCGCAGTGGGGACACGCCGATGGCATCACAAACGGCCGCTCGTCGCCGGTGCGTTTCTCGACGATCGGCTTGATCACCTCAGGGATTACTTCACCCGCCCGACGGACTAGCACGGTGTCGCCAATTAGCACGCCCTTGCGGTCAACATCTTGAGCGTTGTGGAGGGTGGCTTGAGAGACCATAGCCCCGGAGAGGCGAACAGGCTCTAAGACTGCAAACGGAGTGACCCGCCCCGTGCGCCCCACGCTCGGGATAATGTCGAGCAGTTTCGTGGTTCGTTCTTCGGGGGGGGGAACTTCCACGCAATGGCCCAGCGGGGCGCCCTCGAGGTGTAACCGAGCTGTTCACGTAAGCCCAGATCGTTGACCTTGACCACTACCCCATCGAATTCGTAGTCGACGCTGTGACGGCGTTCGGCCAGCTCCTCGCAATAACGGGCGACGGCCGTAATCGACGTGAGAGTGGCGATCTCAGGGTTAACGGGAAATCCGGCCTGGACCAACCAAGCAAGTTTCTCGGTATGAGTTTGGAATTCGATTCCGTCGGCCCGACCTACCTCATAGGCAAACATTCCGAGCGGTCGTTGCGCCGTTTTGCGGGGATCCTTCTGGCGCAGACTACCGGCCGCAGCGTTGCGCGGATTGGCATAGAGCTTGTCTTCGGCCTCAGCTTGGGCCACATTGAGTGCCTCAAAAGCAGATACGGGCATATAGATCTCGCCCCTCGCCTCAACGAAAGGGCTTGGATTGGCATTGCCCGGTGCCGCCTTCAGCCGGTGGGGAATCTCACGAATAGTGCGCACGTTGTTGGTGACGTCCTCGCCCTCACGGCCGTTGCCCCGTGTGGCGCCCACAGCCAGGTAACCATTCTCGTAGGTGAGTGATACCGAGAGGCCGTCGATCTTGGGTTCACAAACAAGCTCGATGTCTGCAGGTTGCGGGGCTGACTCGGTCGTCGCACCATCTGCATCCCCAACGCCCAAGAGACGTTCGATGCGCCGACCCCACGCCTCGAGCTCATCCATATTCATGGCGTTGTCGAGACTGTACATCGGCGTGGCGTGACGAACCGTGACGAAGTCGGTCTCGAAAACGGGCGCACCCAACTGTTGGGTCGGCGAATCGGGCGTAACTAAACCAGGATGCTGCTCTTCAAGGCCGATCAACTCTCGTTCGAGCTCGTCGTATTCAGCGTCGGAAACAGTCGGGTCATCGAGCACGTAGTAGCGATACCGATGCTCACGAATTTCCTCACGCAATTCGCGCAACCTTGACTCAACATCGACTTTCATCGAAAGCCACCGCCCCAGCCACTACCTTGCATACAATTTTCCATGCAACAAAACTAGCCAGACCCGCTCCACAAGTAGCGCCGTGCTTTGTGACACCTGCTAATCTCGACTTCTTCGACACCAGGTCGCCAAAACGTGGTGCTAGATGGGACACCGGCTCATATGCTTGGTCTCATGACTACTTCTTCACGCTCCAACCCTGAACTCACTACCCCTAAGAGCGACCTTTCGGCCCGTGCTCTCGACATCATGCGGGACTGCCAAGCAATCCTTACCGACGGCCACTTCGTTTACACGTCCGGTCGGCACGGCAGTGTGTACATCAACAAAGATGCCGTCTATCCACACACGTACAAGATTGCTGAGCTCGGAGCCTTCATCGCCCAACACCTGTGTCAGTTTGACGTCGATGTTGTGGCAGGGCCAGCCTTGGGCGGAATTATCATGTCTCAATGGACAGCCCATCACCTCGGCGTGCCTGGCGTTTTTGCCGAACGCCGCGAGGGTGAACTGGTTTTTGCCCGCGGCTACGACAAGTTCCTAAAAGGGAAGCGAGTCGCCGTCGTTGAAGACATCCTAACTACAGGTCTTTCGGCCCGCCAAACTGTCGAGGCCGTTGAGGCAGCCGGCGGAACAGTTGTCGCCGTTTGTGCCCTATTCAACCGTGGTGGCATTAAAGCATCGGAGCTTGGCGCTCCCGAATTATCAAGTCTCATCGAGATGCAGTTTGACGACTACGCTGCTGATGAGTGCCCGCTGTGTGCCAAGGGCATCCCGATCAACACCGATGTGGGCAAGGGCGCCAAAGGCACAGTCAGCGCCGCTCAAAAGTAGATGCCGCTCGTTGCTAACTACCCGAAGCCCGATCACTCCTGGCATTTGAGCGCATTCGCGTGGCTCGGCCTGGCCGCTTCATTTGCCCCGACTCTGCATGAATTATTAGGGCACGCACCAGCCCCTTTGCACTATGGCGGCCTTGCCATGTTTTGGGTCCTATATGCGATTGGCGCAGTCTCGATTTTTTACCCGAGACCATGGGGTTTGGTGGTCTTGCGCCTCGGTTCAATCCTCGCGTTGCTGGCAGCCATTGCCATCGTGGTCGCCGCCGACGGATTGCCGTTTTCGTTGGGGTTACTCTCGGTGCTGGCAGTCGCCGCTACAGCGGCGCTTCAGTTCTTACCTGCTGTTGGGGATCGCCAGATGGATGGCGCGTCGTATCCGGGCGAGCGCCGCTTCGGATTGCGTGCCCCCCGAGAAGCGATCGCCGGAATCGTGATAGCTGGGCTGGTGCCGTCGGTGTGTCTGGCGAGTATCTTGCTGGCACTTGGAGCGGGCGGATCACTACGGTGGATCGCTATTGTGCTAGGTGCACTGACCCTGTGGCCCAGTTGGCTGATGCTGCGCCAACTCTTGCTGCTCTCTCGGCGGTGGCTCATCTTCGCGCCCCGAGCAATCGTCGTGCACGACCCATATTCGTTGTCGGAACCGATCTCGATTCCCTTGTCCAGAGTCCTCGACCTGTCGGCCGCTCCGGCCGCTCCGGCCGCTCCGGCCACTCTCGACACAAACGAGTTACTCGATCTACGCGCCGGCTACGGGGGTCCCTGGCTTCAAATGCTCACCGACCGACCCTTCGAACCATCCAAAGCCCGCCAACTACCAGCCCGCCTGGCATCGTTGAAAGAGCCAATCCCGGCAGAAGCCCTAGGAGTGGCCTGGCCCATCACGTGTCTATCCACCTGCCTGGACACAGCCCGACGCATCGGCCTCCCCACTCGCGGCAGCGCCTTCAAACTTCTGGAGGACGGCTCGTTAGTCGATTGAGCCGCGGGGAACAACCCATTCGGTGGATTGGCCGGTGACAGCGGCGATCGCATCGAAGTCTTTGTCGTAGTGAATGATCGTAAGGTCATTCCGCTCTGCCACAGCTGCCACCAAGAGATCGCCGATCTTTGACCCCCGATGCTCAGATTTCTCGGCTAACAATCCAAGCACTGCTTGGGCCCGGTCAAAGTCGGCCTGGCTGATTGGGATGATTGGCAGTCCCTTGAGCTCGTCCTCAAGGCCTCGGAAGGCACCTACGTTCACTGAATAGAAGAGCATCTCCAGACGAAGTACTGACGTAGAAAAAACGACCTTGTCTCTAGTGAGGGCATCTAGACGATATTGAACAACCTCAGCACGCATGCGAGTGTAAGCACTGGTATCGAGCATGAATGCTGCACCATGATATGATCCCTCGATTGAATCAGCCACTACCATGCCTCGTGCCGCACATCGATGCTGTCGAAGTCCAGCCCCTCCATCGTGGACAAACGTTTGATCAATCTTTCGATCCGATCACGCCGAATGCCCTCTTCGATTGCGGCATCGATCGTGTCGGTAATGCCAGTGGTACCGAATACCTGCTTGGCCAAATCGAGCCTATCCGCGTTGTAGCGATACCGAGTTTGCGAATTCTTGGGGAACTTGCGTGTTTCTACTTTCATATGGCCAGTGTACACCTCACCATCCGCACTATCAACCATCACGGGCAGTTATTCGGGTAACACGATGCCGTCCGAGTGAGCCTTGGCGGCGACCTCTTTGGGGAACAAGTTTTTGACTAAAAAAAGGTCACGAGTCATGCGCCAATGTGGGGCAAGGGCTTTGACATAGCGTTCGAAATAGAGGAGTTGCTTGACAACCAGCATCATATTTTCGTTAGCTCGAGTTCCAAACTGTTCGGCCATCTTGATCTGGTTTTCCATCAAGTGACCCAGGCTGACGTCTTCGATAGTGGTGTCGAGCACGGGCTGCACATAGTTCTGGATAGACTCGGCAACAGCCTCAACCGGACCCACGTCAGGCGGAATCA
>JBCKKC010000021.1:0-29332 GCA_038904395.1 Acidimicrobiia bacterium
TCCAACACCAGTACAAGTAGTCGACAGCCACGGCACACCACTAGCCAACATCACAGCAATCAGCACAGGCGGCCACCATTCGTGCGCGGTCGACACCACAGGCCACGCCCACTGCTGGGGCTACAACTACAGCGGCCCGCTAGGCAACAACACCAGAACCAGCAGTCCAACACCAGTACAAGTAGTCGACAGCAACAGCACCCCACTAGCCAACATCACAGCAATCAGCGCAGGCGACGACATTTCCTGCGCACTCGACACCACAGGCCACGCCTATTGCTGGGGCAACAACCGCTATGGCCAGCTAGGCAACAACACCACAACCAACAGTCCAACACCAGTACAAGTAGTCGACAGCCACGGCACCCCACGGGCCAACATCACAGCCATCAGCGCAGGCGGCTTCCATTCGTACGCGCTCGACACCTCCGGCAACGTCTACGCATCGGGCATCGGCAGGGTCAACTTCAGCAGGGCCCCCGATACCATCGGCGGCGGCGGCATCTACATCGGCGGCGGCGGCATCTACATCGCCGACGAGGCCCACAACTCCCGGATCCGGCGCGTTACGAGTTAGGTAACAACACCAGAACCAACACCACAGGCAACGTTTACCGCTGTTGCTAGTGAATCATCTAGACATATTCAAGCCACGGGCTATACGCGGCCAGTTCGCCTTTAATGGCGGCAAAGAATACTTCCTGGATTTTCTTGGTGGCTGGTCCGGGTTCTCCAAGCTCGTAGCCGGAGACTTCTCGGATGGGCACGATTTCGGCGGCCGTGCCAGTCAGGAAGGCCTCATCGGCCAAGAAGAGGTCAGTGCGGACCAGGTCGGTCTCACGCACTTCGTAACCTAGATCACGGGCTATCCGGATCGCACAATCACGAGTAATCCCTTCAAGACAACCCGCATGCAACGGCGGCGTATACACGACTCGATCGCGCACAATGAATAGATTCTGGCTCGTCCCATCGGCCACAAATCCGTTGGAGTTGAGCATGATTGCTTCATCGAATCCGGCTTGTGTCGCCTCGATCTTGGCCAAGATAGAGTTCACGTAATTACCACTCACTTTGGCGGCCGGTGGGGCAATGTTGTGGTCAAGGCGGCGGTATGACGAAATGGAGGCTCTCACACCTTGCTTGATCCCTTCTTCTCCGAGATAAAGACCCCATGGCCAAGCAGCTATCGACACATCGATCTCACTGTTGAGCGGATTCAGGCCCATCTCACCGTAACCCGAGTAAGCCAGCGGCCGAATGTACCCCGATTTCATATGGTTGCGACGAATCAACTCTTTGGTCGCTTCGACGAGCTGTTGTTGCGAATAAGGAATGTCGATGTGATACGCCTTGCCCGAGCGTCTCAGCCGCAACATATGGTCACTCAGACGCAATGCTGCTACCCGGCCGTTGCGCGTCTCATACGCCCGAATCCCCTCAAAGACCCCATAGCCATAGTGCAAGGCGTGAGTGAGCACATGGACTTGGGCATCGTCCCAAGGCACAAACTCGCCGTTCATCCAGATCCACTCAACCGGTTCCACAATCCATGCCTCCCATTCGCTGCCTGCTCGGACCAATCTGTAACTACTCTTCAATAGGCGATACACCGTCGCCAATTGAAACGCCCGAGCCGCAAGAAAGTCAAACGAGCAATGCCACTAACTGGAGTTTCCGTCTTAGACCTGACCAGGGTGCTGGCTGGCCCGTTCGCCACCCAGATTCTTGCCGACATGGGCGCCACTGTTTACAAGATCGAGAACCCCCAGGGCGGCGACGATAGTCGGGCTTTTCCTCCATTTGGCCTCAACGACACGAGTGCCTATTTTGCCGGCGTGAATCGGGGCAAGCAGTCACTAGCCATAGATATGTCTGATCCCCAGGGCAGCGAGCTCGTGCAAGAGCTGGCTGAACAAGTCGACGTCGTGGTCGATAACTTCAAGCCCGGCACCTTGGCGAAGTGGGGCCTTGACTACGCCACCATCTCGCCGAAAAATCCGGGCCTGGTGTGGTGCTCAATTTCGGGCTTTGGCGAGAATACGGCTCGGGCGACAACCCCCGCGTACGACATCATCATCCAAGCCATGAGTGGCTTCATGTCGATTACCGGCTACCCCGAGAGCGGCCCCACCCGAGCCGGCACGTCGCTCGCCGACCTGATCACGGGCACATTCGCTGCCTGCCAAGTATGCGCCGGGCTAGCCGCACGAAATGCAGACCCCGACCATCGTGGGCGATATATCGATCTCGCCATGATGGATAGCATGGTGGCCTTCTCTGAAACCGCCGTCGCTTTGGCATCTCAGACCGGAATCGAACCGGGCCGCGTCGGGAATCGCCACCCAGCAATTACACCGTTCCAACTGTTCACAGCCAGCGATACCGAGTTCGTGCTTGCTGCAGGCACGCAAAAGAACTGGCACAAACTGTGCAACGCTATCGATCGGCCCGACCTGCCCCAGGATGAACGCTTTGTCGACAACGTGTCCCGCACGCAGAATGTCGCTGCTCTAGTCGCAGAGTTAGATCACGTCTTTGGCGCCCAGCCCCGTGACCACTGGCTCAAGATCCTTGCTGATGCTGGCGTCCCGTGCGGACCCATCCAAGGCATCCTCGATGTCCTAGCCGACCCCGGCTTACATAACCGGAACATGTTGTTAGATGCGCCCGAACTCGGACTTACCCTCGCCGCCACCCCGTGTGCCACTCACGCCAGTACCGACATCCCCACCCTAGGATCATCGACCCACGATGTCCTAACCAAGAAACTTGGGCTCAGCGAAGAAACCCTCCAAGCCCTCACCGCTCAAGGGACGATCGCCACCAGCTCGTGACCAACGCAAGGGCAAACATTCAGCTACTCCTTCGCAAGAGTGGCGTTAGGGGGGCCCTTTCTCCGTCATTGCGAGCGGAGCGAAGCAACCTAGTCCGTGACCTGCGCTTCCGTGACGTGACTTACGGACTAGGTTGCTTCGTCGCCCCAGAGCCGGTTCCTCGCAATGACGGTAGGGCGACGAAGCAATCCAGGCTTCACTGTGTTGCGAGCGTAGCGAGCAATTCAAAGTGGACGTTCGGGCTGACCGGGGTGTCCCCAGTTTCGCAGGCGAGCTGCGCTCGCGAATATTTAAAGCCTGGATTGCCACGCCCTGCCAAAGCCCAGGGCTCGCAATGACGGGAGGAGGTTAGTGATACGACTTCTTGTTTTTGACGGGCCCTCGCTTTGATGAGGACTGGCCCGGAGACAGCGATTGGAGTTTGCGTTCAAGGGTCTGCATACGCATCTGCAAATCTTCGAAGCCTTCGGCCCCTTCGGCCCCTTCGGCCTCTGGAGTCGACAAGTTGAACCGACTCGCCACAGATTGGCACATGTCAGAAGCGTGTGATAGCACGTGATCGATGTCATCGAGCTCGAGCGGCGGCCCCCACACTTCGCCCCCAATATCAATGGCGACCCCTGTGAGTATGCCAGCCATTGTGATCGGACAGCCGTCGTCCGTCACAATGTCATTAACCAACTCGACAAGTCGATCTTGCGCGTCATCCCAAAGGTCAAAGTCTTCTGTATCGTCATCAACATCGTGAGCATTTTCCATCTGGCCGTACGCACTCTCGATTTCATCAATCTCGTCCTTGAAGTCGAAGTCGTCGGGATCCAGCGTGAAAACGTTGGCGAGAGTCTGGCCGAAGCCGTCAAACGCCTGCTGCGTGCATGCACAAAGGAAAACGCTGCGGTGGAACTTGGCCTCGTTACCTTCTGCCAGATATGTGTTCCGTATTGCAGTTATGTAGCCGACAAGCTCTGCCTGGCACAGTCTCAGGTCAGTCAACATATTAAGGGCCGCGTCTTGGTCCACCTCGTCAAAATCAATGTCGTCGTCGAGGTCGTCGCCCCGCTGGCCGGCCACGTTGCGCAGGCCGCCCGGGCCCGCCGACATCGAAGAGACCGTAGCAATCCCCGACCCCGAGTCATTTACCGTCAGATGCCCGCTGGGCGCATTCGAATGAGAAACGTCTTTTGCTTCAGTCACCGCAAATTTCCTTCTATCGACGTGAAGTTTTCACAACACTAGAACAGTATCTTGCCAATTCACGGCGGATAGATGCCGCTACCCGACGAACACTAGAGCTCTAAGAACCGGGCCTCGATTACGCCAGCCGCTTTGCGCACTTTCTCTTGCGCTGCCGGGCTGACTGGCTGGTCGAGGTTTAGCCCCATCAGAGCCAGCGGTTCTACAGAGTGTCGACCCACGACCATGTTGCGAATGTTGACACCAGCTTCGCCTAGTAAAGTACCCACGAGACCAATCACTCCGGGACGGTCGTCGTTAGAAATGATCGCCATGTAATCGGTCGGTGGCAACTCGATCTCGTAGTCCAACACCCTTACGATACGAACGGCTTGCTTAGCCCCAGCAATCGTGCCTGCCACCGAATAGCGGCGACGGCCCACCTTGCCCGAAATACTGATCAGGTTGAGGTAGTCACGGGTGCGGGTTGAAACGGTTTCTCGCACCTCTACCCCACGTTCTTCGGCAATCAGGGGCGCATTCACAAAAGTGACGGGCTCTTCGACGACGCGGGCGAATAGCCCCTTGAGAGCGGCGAGGGTAAGAACCCGGGTGTCGTGATCTGACAGACCGCCAGCCATTTCGATCTCAATCGTCTTGCCGATCCCACCTGCATAAGCGGCAAAGAACTGGCCCAAGAACTCGGCGACTGGCACGAAACTGCGCACGAGTTCGGCGACCTCTCGCCCGATTTCAACGTTAACAGCTTGCAAGACGAACTCGCCTTCAAGAGCATCCATAACGGCCTGGGCGATTGTGACTCCTGCCCGATCTTGGGCTTCCACGGTTGATGCACCCAAGTGAGGTGTGAAAACCCCATTGCGAAATACGAAGAGCTCGCTATCGATGCAAGGCTCCTCGTCATACACGTCGATGCCAACGCCGCCGACCTTGCCGGATCGCAACGCCTCAGCCAACGCCTTGTCATCGATGAGCCCGCCTCGCGCAGTGTTGATAATGCGCACACCATCACGCATTTGTGAGATTGCCTGCGCGTTGATAATCCCCTCGGTTTCGGGAGTGCGAGGCAAGTGAACAGAAATGAAATCTGCTTGGGCGTAAACATCTTCGGGCTTAGCCACCAATTCCACACCCAAGGCCCGAGCCGCCTCGACTGACAAAAACGGATCGCACGCGACCACGATCATGTCAAAAGCCAAGGCCCTCTGAGCAACTAACGTCCCGACCCGACCGAGACCCAGAATCCCTAGAGTCTTGCCGTACAGCTCAACACCCTCAAGCTTCTTGCGATCCCATCGGCCCTGACGCAAAGATTCATCGGCCTGGGCCACGTTTCGAGCTTGGGCTAACAACAACGCCATTGTGTGTTCGGCTGCCGAAACAACGTTGGACTGAGGAGCGTTGACGACAATCACACCGTTGCGCGTTGCTGCATGGAGATCGATGTTGTCGACCCCGATACCCGCCCGCCCGACAACCTTCAGATTGTCGGCACAATCAAATACCGCAGCGTCAAGCTTGGTCGCCGACCGGATAATCACGGCATCGATATCACCGATCTGCTCGCACAATTCAGATTGCGACAGCCCCGTCGCAACTCGCACTTCGTGATGCTCCTTGAGCATCTCAATTCCGGCTGGAGCAATTTCTTCGGTGATGAGAATTTTCATAATTCACTAGGTTAGCCCCCATGTTCTGTCAAACTCCGCCGTCATTGCAAGCTTGACTTGCTCGCTGCGCGTCGCAAAAATATTTAAAGTCTGGATTGCCACGCCCTGCCAAAGCCCAGGGCTCGCAATGACAACGAGTGAGCATAGCTGATCAGATTACCGTCATTACCAGTCTGGATTGCCACGCCCTGCCAAAGCCCAGGGCTCGCAATGACAACGAGTGAGCATAGGTGATGAAGTTACCGTCATTGCGAGAAGCAGCTCTGGGCGACGAAGCAATCCAGGCTTCAAATAGTTGCGAGCGGAGCGAGCAATCCGATAACTTCGAGGGCTTGCTCGGTGGTGACTTCCACTCGGAGGGCCATGTTGATTGGTTCGGCCGACGGCCAAGGGTCGCGTCTTGCCGCCAGATCTTGGGCAATTTCGACGGTAGCATCAGAGGCATCTGTTGGGTCGGCCAGTCGCCCTTTTAGCCTTTCCGCCACCAAGACTGGCGCCAACTCACACTCCAGTTCGACCAGTTCGCTGCCGGTCTCGCGAGCCATATCCATAGCCCTCTCGCGGCCCTGAGCCCTTGACCAAGTGGCATCCAAAATGATGGACTCCCCCATTGACAGCGGCTCCTGTGCCCGCTCGAGCATCTCGCCATACGTGAGGGCGTCCATCGTTGGATTGTACAGTTGCTCGTCGTGTGCGTGGGAGTGGTCCGAATGAACAATCCCAGCCAGGTCCTTGCGAACTTGATCCGATCTAACCACCCGGCATCCAAGTCGGTCCGCCAGGGCCCCAGCTAACGTTGACTTGCCCGTCCCCGGAGCGCCGCCCACCAGGATCAAAGAGACTTGCGCCCGGCGGATGTGGTGGAGGCAAAGTTCGGCCAGCTGCTTTGCTGGGGCCAGGGCCGACTGGTCACCCTGCAGGTAACGCAACAACGTTACTTTGGCGCGGACTTGAGCCCGGTAAGCCACATAGTGGTCGATCAGGCTTTGTGGCGGCGCAGCAAAGCCCTGCTCGCCGGAAAGAATCACATACCGAGTCAAGAACTCTTGAGCCAAGTCACCTCGATCCAGAAACTCTAGATCCATCGCCAAGAAGGCGGCATCAGCAATCACATCGCCCCATCGAAAATGATCGGCAAATTCAATGCAATCCAAAATGCGCGGCCCATCGTCGAGACAAAAGATATCTCCCGCTAACAGGTCACCATGACCATCACGCACGCACCCCTGTGCGATACGTTCATCAAACAACTTGGTACGACCGGCTACATATTGTTCCGACAGCGCCTGTGCCTCATCCAACAGCGAGTCCGGAATGACTTCGCCATGACGATCCGCCGCCCGCATCTCACCGAAATTGTCCCGCCAATTCTTGAGTACTGCCTCTGGACTGGCAGCTTCGGAGATTGCGGTTGATGTGTCCGCCCTCGCATGGAACTTGGCCACCACACTGGCAATTCGGTCGAGACACCCTGTCACATCCACGCGCTCGGTTACAAGTCGAGACAGGCGTCGCTCGTCCGGCATGCGCCGCATCTTAAGTGCATAGTCGACGACCTCACCATCGGAATCGACCACCTCAAGAACGCGCAGATAGACGTCGGGAGACAAGCGGCAGTTAAGATCGAGCTCCCTCTGAAGGACAGCCAAGCGAAGCTCGGGCGTGGAGAAATCGAAGAACTCGAACCGGACAGGCTTCTTCACCTTATAGACATACTCACCCACGAAAAAGACCTTGGCACCGTGGGTTTCCACCAGGTCATCACCCAAGTCACTCTCTGCTAGTTGCGCCACGTCGTCCAAGCTGCTGCCTCCTTCCTGCGGGGGAACCGAACCATCCATCATGCATCAGCCCCAGGGAAGTTAGGCTAGCGGACCCGGCCCGAATGTGCTATATGTAATACTATGCAAACCATTGGAATCCGCGAACTTCGTCAGCAAGCCAGTAAATACTTGCGCAGTGTCGAACGCGGAGAAACAATTCAAGTTACTGATCATGGTCGCCCTGTTGCTCTGATCACGCCAATTCCCTCAGGGAACATTGTGGATCGGCTGGCTGCTGCCGGCCAACTCAGGCGTGGCAACGGAGATCCTCTCGGGTTGGGCCCTCCGCTAAAAATTGCTAAAGGCGAGCAGCCTCTGAGTTCGATCCTCGAGGAAATGCGAGCCGATGAGCGCTAGTTCCATCTATCTAGACTCTTCGGCGATTGTCAAATTTATTAATGCCGAGCAAGAATCTGACGCATTGCGTACCTATGTTGCAGATTCCGGTTGCCCGCTGGTCTCATGCGAACTGGCACTGACCGAGGTTGTTCGGGCCGCACGCCGACAGAGTCCTGCGGCTAGTCAGCGAGCACGCAGCTTCCTCGAGGCGATGGATCTCATCAAAATCGACACCGAACTCTTGCAGGCGGCTGCGATGGTGGATCCGGCCAGAATGCGGACCTTGGACGCAATACACATCGCAGCCGCATCCAAACTGGGGCTGCGAACCACGGTTCTGGTCACGTACGATCTGCGCATGTCCCAGGCCGCAGAATCAGCGGGCTTGGAAGTCCAGTCACCTGGCATCGTTCTCACTTGACGGAACCATCGCCCGGAGGCCATGATTGTGCGATGAATCCTGTACAAATCTCTGCTGATATTGTCGGTCTCGAACTCGAACCTGTCGTCCAGGACTGGTCTTCCAAAGACACGATCCTGTACGCGTTGGGTGTCGGAACAACACCCGAAAAAGAGTTGGATTATCTGTACGAGGGTCGTGGCCCTCTCGTCCTGCCCACATTCGGCGTGATCCCCGCTCTCAAGGCGCTCGAATCTGGATTCATTGGCGCAGTCGACGTCAACCCGTTCATGATTTTGCATGGCGAGCAAGCACTCACACTTCATCGGCCCATCCCAGCCAACACCAAAGTGACCTCAACCGGTCGCATTACCGAGTGTTGGGACAAGACCAAGGCAGCAGTCATCGCCACCGAAGTTGTCACCTCCGATGATGATGGACCGATCTGCACGAACGTGATCACCGTGTTTGTGCGAGGCAGTGGCGACTTTGGCGGCGATCGGGGCCCCTCAACTTCAGGTATTGATGCGCCGCCAGATCGTGCACCAGACTTTACTTACACCGACACCACATTGCCCCAACAGGCCGCTCTGTACAGGCTCTCTGGCGACTTCAACCCTCTCCACATTGACCCAGGTGTGGCACAAATGGCCGGCTTCGACAAGCCTTTCATTCACGGCCTCTGCACGTTTGGTTTTGCCGGACGGGCTCTATTACACACTGTGTGTGGGGGCGATCCGGCCAAACTAACAGGGTTCAAGGCCCGCTTCGCCGACCAGGTCTACCCGGGCGACAATATCATCACCAAGATCTGGAAGACCGCCGACGGAGAGGCGATGGTGCAAGCCGAAACCCCGAATGGCAACGTTGTCCTCTCCCAAGCCAAAGCAACCTACAAGTCTTAACTCCCAAAACCGGTTTGGCAGCTACCACCCTCCGTCATCCTGAGCCCTGGCGCCAGCCAGGGCGTGAGGATCCAGGAATCCGAATTTTTGCGAGCGCAGCGAAGGGCTAGGATCCGTAGCCGCTCCGGCGATCACGGCCAGAGTTCGCTACTAGCACGTTCGTCATCCTGAGGGAGCCGCTAGGCGACCGTGAGGATCCAGGAATCCGAATTTTGCGAGCGCAGCGAGCAATTCGAAATGGATCGAGGCCGGTTTGGCTTGACGTAGTGCCATTGCAGTAGCCTTCGATGCAGTTCTCAGACGACTAGTTTGAAGGGTGCATACGTCAATGAAGGTTGCAACTGCAATGTCAGATACCTCAGATACGGCCCCAACTATTTCGACACCGACCGCCCCAGCGGCTGGGAGCAAGCGGACGGACGACAAGCCGTCGGTATTAGCCAGTCTCGATAGCCGTGACCCGGTTACAGGTGAAGTGATCGGCACAGTACTGATTCTCGACGAGCGCCAAATTGAGGCTGCGCTCGTGCGTGCCCGCGAAGCGGCTGATGCCTGGTCGGCGCTCACACACACGCAACGGCGTGAGGAACTCCTCAAATACCGACGAGCTCTCGCCAATCGAGCCAAAGATATCGTGGACCTTGAGCATCGTGAGAACGGTAAGCCGATCCTTGACTGCTACCGCGAGCTCTACATTGGCCTTGAGCTTCTTACGTACGCAGCGACCCAGGCCGAGAGTGTGCTGAAGCCCCGTCGGGCAGCAACTGGCCTGATGCCAAACTTTAAGGCGTGGACTGAGTATCGTCCGCTCGGAGTTGTTGGAATGATTGGCCCGTGGAACTATCCGATCTTTGCGCCACTGGGAGGAATCGCCAGTGCCCTCGCAGCGGGAAATGCCGTGATCTTTAAGCCCTCGGAGTTCACCCCTCTGCTGGGTCAGCTCATAACCGAAATTGCCGCCGACTCGCTGTCGATCGATGATGTGTTGCAAACGGTCACTGGCGATGGCACGACCGGCGCCGCATTGGCCCGGGCGAAAGTCGACAAGCTCGCCTTCACAGGATCAACCGCCACAGGCCGTCGGGTAATGCAAGAAGCGGCGGCCAATCTGACCCCAGTGGCGTTGGAGCTCGGCGGCAAAGATCCCCTCATCGTCACGGCCGATGCTGACCTTGATGCTGCCGCCACCGGCGCTGTCTTTGGCGCCTTTAACTGTGCCGGCCAGGCCTGCGTTGGCATCGAGCGTGCATACGTGGTTGACCCGATCTACGACGAGTTCACCGACAAGGTCGTCGCTCTCACCCGCGAGCTCACCGAAGGCGACAAAAGCAAGTCGCACTTCGGGCCGATGGCAAATGAGCAACAAGTGGAACGGGTACGAGACCAACTCGCTGATGCTGTCGCCAAAGGTGCCAAGATTCTCATCGGGGGACCCGAGCACATCGATGGCCCGTTCGTCGCCCCCACTGTGCTTGAGAACGTAACCGACGACATGAAGGTCATGCAAGAAGAGACCTTTGGGCCCGTATTGCCGCTCATTCGAGTAGCCAATGCTGATGAAGCTGTGCGCCTCGCCAACGAAAGCGACTTTGGTCTCGGCTCGGCTGTTTATGCCCAGGCAGGCGCCAAGGAATTGGCTGAACGTATCAACGCTGGCATGACAACAATCAATTCAGTTCTCACGATGAGCGCCATCGCTGCCCTGCCCTTCGGCGGAATCGGCGATTCCGGATTCGGCCGCACGCACGGCGAGGAAGGCCTGCGAGAGTTCAGTCGAGTCCAATCATTCTGCGAAGAACGATTCACGCTCCCGCTCTTGAAAATCGGCTTCCCTCGCAACCCCGAAAAGACGGCCAAGGTGTTTCACCAACTGATTGAACAGACTTTCGGCGGCGGCACCATCGACAAAGCCCGCTCCTTCTTCGACAAGCTCTTGTCCTAGCAAGGGTCCCTCGTGCAACCAGTCTGCGATCGTATAAAACGTACGTAATGTACAGTACGGAGATTTTGCGATGAACAGACTCAGCACCACTGAAGCCAGGGAAACATTCGCCGACCTCGTCAACACTGTTTCTTATCGCAAGGAACGAGTCATCGTTACTCGGCGCGGCAAAGCAATAGCTGCTGTGGTTCCAGTCGAAGACCTAGAAACCCTCGAAAACGCCGAAGACCGCCACGATATTGAAGCCGCCGAATTGGCGAAGACCGAGGGGCCACCCATTCCGTGGGAATCCATCAAAGAGCAACTAGGCCTTCAAACACAGTGAAGGTAATCATTCACGTCCCCTAGCCTGAGCGTCGCTACCAGCCCCAGCGTCATTGCGAGCCCTGGCTCTGCAGGGCGTGGCAATCCAGACTTTGCTGTGTTGCGAGCGCAGCGAGCAATTCAAAATGGATCGAATCTGAGGATGGTCTGCGGCTTCGCCCCCACGCTCGGCTGGCGCCTCGCTCAGGGCAGGCTCCGATGGATCCTCACGGTCGCCTAGCGGCTCCCTCAGGATGACGGAGGGGAGCTGAATGGTCACCTCCTAGTACACATGCCTTGCGCTGGCCAAGCCTCCGGCTATCGCTGCTACCCGAAGACGGACTCGATAGCTGCTTGGATCGGATCCATGAGGTCGTTCCAATTGGCGTCGGGCAATTTGGTGACTGAGATGAAGTCGGAGGTCATGAAAATTTGTTGCACGCCCCCAAGCTCGAAAATACCTTTAACCATTGTGTCGTCACTCTGGCCTGGATCGGTGATCGTAACCGGCCCACCAACAGGCTGACCAACCGAAAACTTCATCGCATTCGGATTTGGGGTGGGTTCAATTCTTACAGGCATGCTTAGCGTCCTTTGTTCACACGGTTGACGACAACTCCCTCGATCCTATATTCAAGGCGTGCCAAACGTTGCAGCGAGTTACCTACAGGTGGCACGCATGCTTTTGGGAATCTCGCTGGTGTTGAGTTGGGCTTGGACAGGCACGATCTCGCCAGGACCAATCTCGGGCGTGGGGACTTGAGCGGTGGCTAACACTCCGCCGCTCTCGCTCTCGGCGATCACTCGGCAGTTGCCGTGTGCGCTATTGTTGCCAGAATTTTGTACTTGAACAACTGCGGTTAGTGCGTCAGGGCTCTGTTTGAATTGATCCACGACCTGGGCTTTGAAACCACTTTGGCCTGACGGTCCGCCCAATACCCGCGGAGCTATCAAGGCCGCACCCAAAACGAGCACAATCAAAATCACGGCCAAAGTCCCGTGAAATTGCGAGGCCGAAGGGGTAGGCAGGCCTGCCTGATTGCAAGCCCCACAAATACTTACGCCCTCAACAACTGGCCGCTTGCACCTGAGGCACTTCCGCGACCTGCCAACATCTTGGGGCTTGTCCGTCTCGATCGTCACGCTTTGCACTTGCACTGCCTCTTGAGTTCTCGCTCCAGGGACCAGCCCCCTTAACGAATCTCACATTAACACTCATGCAGGCGCTGTTTGCATCGTTAGACCACCAGCAGTCGGGCCAACACCTCGCCATCATGCTACATATCTGAACTAGTGCAGACTAGACTGGCGATATGTCGACAGTGACGGTTCCCTACAGCAAGTTTTTGCGTGGCCCAAGCGCCACCATTGCCCGTTTGGAAGCGGGTGAAGATGTTGTGCTCGAGCGGCGCGATGCTGAAAATTTCGTTCTGATGCGCGCTCAACGATTCAATGCCACACTTGGCGGCATTTCAATAGCGGCAAGGGCGATGCGTCAGCTCATCAAACGCGACCCAGCTTTGGCACAAGAGATAATCGCTGACGAACTGCCTTGGATCAACTGGCTACTAGCAACCGAGCGAACCCAGTGCATGACTGATCTTATTTCGAGTCTCGAGGCAGGAGCCGAAACTCAAAACATGGTTCCCTTCGCCCAGACCATGCTCGAATGGCTGCACACGGCCGAGGTTTGGGCCGATCCAGATTTATCAGATCGGCTTGGACAAACCCTCCCGGGCGATGGCGAGCGAATTGAGCGACCCGGCACATGACACCAACGCGTCGCGGAGATAGCATCCCACGCCCGCAGCCTTGGATTGTGCGCTGCGGCGACCGCTCTGCGGGCCGTGGCTGGGACGAATTGGCGCAACAACATCCGGCAGCAGCGGATCGGGCCTGGGTCGCGATGACGTCGGATCCCCACCGGATCAATAGCCGTCAACATCGCCTGCGAGGCACCTTGGGAAATGTCAGAATCGGTGGCGAGTCACTCGAGCAATGGCAATTCGAAGTAACCGGAGGATCACGAGTCTGGTATGCCATTGACGATCCGAACCGCACCCTCTGGATCACCCACGCTGGCATCGCGCACCCCAAGCAAACCGACCGATAACGCATTTCGGTCGGGTCGAGGACCAGCATTCGCGACGGTGAGGATGGATCTCGCCACCGTACTGTCCGGTTAGAAACCGTTGGTAAACCGAATCAGCCCTCAAGGTATCACAAGGTTGAACTTGGTGTTTCGATAAGGTAAGCTTGGCGTTATGGATACCGTTGAAACTGATGGAACTGGTGGCGGACAGAAGCTGTCACCAGAAACGATAGCTAAAGCATTCACGGCTCTCGATAGAACCCTCACCCGCCGAGGGCTGTCTTACGCGCTCTATGTTGTCGGCGGAACAGCTCTCCTACTGCGGGGCATTATCACCCGACCCACGGTCGACGTTGATGTCGTTCTCTCACTCGATGTTCAAACGCACGAACTAGCTGAGATCGGCATCACGCCACAGCTAAAAATAGCCGCCGAAACTGTGAGCGTTGCGTTAGACCTCCCGAGAAACTGGCTCAATGACGGACCCGCCGATTTAGCGAGACTGGGCCTGCCCGAGGGATGGTTCGAGCGAAGCACCAAGCTCACCTACGGTCCCAGTCTGACCATTTTTCTCGCGGGAACTGAAGACCTAATTGCGTACAAACTATACGCCACCGCTGATAGGTACCCGTTCCAAGATAGGCACTTCAAGGATCTCAAGGCTCTTAAGCCAACGGACAACCAGCTTGTTTCGGCCGCTCACTGGATTGTGCAGCAGGATCCTTCGCCTGGATTTCTCACGGAGCTATTGATTCCGACCTTGCAATCACTGGGGGTGAATACCAATGCTCTCGATCTCTAAAACTGAAGGGGCTGACGTCCTGGCCACGACGCGGCAGGCGTTAGTCGACTGGGTATGGCATTGTTGGATAGCACTAGGTGTGGGAACCTGGGATTCCACGACCGCAAGCGTCGATTTTGCGATCGATCCAGAAGCGCTTCTTGCTTGCACAGCCCCCATTGCCGACGAAGAACCCAGGCTAGCTAATGAAGCCATCGCATGGGCAACAGAACATGGCGTTCTGCTCTCAAAAAAACGTCTACAAAACTTTGCGAAATATGCACAAGAGATAGGCAGTCCCACTGGCAGTGCAAGTGTCTTCTACGATGAACTACTTTCCAAAATTACTAAGACGCCGAAGGAGGAGGCAACCCGGCGTCGCTTTTTTGGCAGACAACGCGAGCCCAATCTGCGACCACTCGATCTCGCCGCTCCAGCAGCCTATGCCCTACGCCTGCGAAACATTTTTGGGACGACTCAACGAGCAGAGATCATACGGTCGCTAACAGCCTACTCACCATCGTTCGTGAGCGTAAGTACGATATCAAACGAAACCTTAGGCACAAAGCCCAGCGTCGCGACAACCCTAACGAGCCTAGCCAATGCCAGCATTGTCGAATCAGTAGTGATCGGTAACCGGGTAGAGTATCGCCTGAAACAACCCACAATACTTTTTGAACTGGCCGGGAGTCGACCACAGCGGATGCCGAATTGGCGGCACCTCCTGAAAATCTTTGATGAAGCAATGCAACTCACACAACCACGAGATCTCGATGCAATTGATGCAACCCTCGACGCCACACAATTCTCGAATAATATCTCACAGGCGACGGGGCAGCTCCGCCTCGATGTAGATCCGCTACCCACACGGGCAGTCAAAATGGATGACGCAACCAAGTGGATATCAGATCTGTTCTCACACCTATAAGGAAGGTGCGGTGGCGAGAACGAGTCTCGCCACCGCAGGGTCGGCCGAAAGCCAGCCGAGACGACCTTATGCCTGTGGCAAGAGGCCTAGTTGTTGCATCATGTTGGCAACGTCCAAGAGACGGTGCTCCTCAACGATGAGGCCTTTTTCGTCGATCTCGAGGAAGGTGTGCACACGCACCTGGATGCGCTTGTTGGTGGCAGGAACTTCAGTGCCGTTTGGCATCTTCAGGGCTGCTGAGTTTTTGGCAGAGCAGACCATTTCAGCTGCAACGACACGGCCGTCGGCCACTACGCGCTCGACCCTTACCTCAATGTCGGTAAAGGAGTCTGAAATCTGCTGCTCGGCTTGGCGAATAGCCTCGCGACCCTTCAGGCCTTCTGGAAAGAAAGGCTGGACGACGACGGCAGTCTCGTTGTAGAGGTTTGCCAGACCGGCGAAGTCTTTCTTTGAGATAGCGTCGGCTATCTTCTGTGGAATTTGCTGGTTAGCCATTTGAATATCCCTTGGTCACTACGAATGAACCCCGGTCCTGTGAGGGCCGGGCTGTATTACTCAATCGTCCTCACGCTAGAGCTTGCGCAAAAACCGACGCAAATACAAATGGCAATCAGGCTGTGACGACGTCATTTAGGCGGTTGATGAGTTCCCGGAGGCGTCCGTGGCTGTGACGATCAAAGTGGAAGGCCAGTCGCTGACAGTCGAGATCGTCGTCGCCGGCGATTTCGACGGGATGTGGTTGGACCGTCCTGATGCGACCAGATTTCAAAAAGTCCTTGAAGTCCTCATTGATCCTGTCTAACTCGTCGGCGCCTGGCAGAGCGTTGAGACGCAGATAAAGGTCGTCGCCGATATAGCGTTGCGATCGATAGTTTTCATAGAAGTGGGTCAATTCCCGAGAAGCAACGCTGGGCTCTGTAGTCACACTGAACAAAGAAAAGTCTTGCTCGGAGATGAGGCCGGCGTCGAGAAACTCGGTGCGGACAAAGTCTTCGAACCGCGCCCAGTATTGCTCGCCTTCGGCACCCAACATAACGACAGGACACATGAGTGACTTGCCTGTTTGGATGAGAGTGAGCGTTTCGAAGACTTCATCCATCGTGCCGAATCCGCCCGGGAAAAAGGCGAAGGCATCGGCTTCCATAACGAAAGCCAGTTTGCGGGTAAAGAAGTAACGGAACTTGAGCAGCTTGGGATCGTCACGCAAAAGCTCAATTGTTGACTGCTCAAAAGGTAACCGTATTTGTAAGCCGAAGCCGCCCTCACGACCGGCGCCTTCGTTGGCGGCTTCCATGATCCCCGGACCGCCACCAGTGATGATCATCCAACCCTGCTCGTTCATCTTGGCGCCGAATTCTTTGGC
The DNA here is from genome assembly GCA_038904395.1 of Acidimicrobiia bacterium. GTDB lineage: Bacteria > Actinomycetota > Acidimicrobiia > UBA2766 > UBA2766 > JBCKKC01. The sequence continues at coordinate 16,578 of JBCKKC010000021.1, forward strand.
CAGTTCATAGTTGGGGTCACCCGGTTTGGTGCGAGCCGATCCGAAAACTGTAACCTTGCGCACATCCTTATATGGCTCAAAGGCCCGGAATGTTCGGCGCAGCTCACGCACCGCCCCGGCAACCACCTTGAGATCACCCCGATCTTGCGCCGCCAACGCCAGCCGCACCGCATTGGCGACGATCTCACCGATCAGATCGGTGTCCTCGGGTGGCAGCAACTCGAACACCTGTCTCAGCAGAAGGTCAATCTCTTGCGAACCGGTCCTGCTTCTCCGATCAAAATCTCGTTGAATTGGCATACCCGTAATTATAAGAGCTGATCACTCGTGGTCGGTGGCCTCAGCCCCAGAGATCACGATGGCGAGCAGTTCACTACCAGCAATCGAAGATGCCAGCAGACTTTATTACATTGTAAGTCATGAAGCCACAACCAGCCGCGGTCCCGACTAGCTTCTCGTCTGATAGCTCTTCGAGGTTGGCCGGCGCGTTCGGCAAAGTGATGTGGACAGTATCAGCAGTGTCTTCAATGACTTCGATAGTCAATTCTTCGGGGGCTTCAACCCCGTACTCTTTCAGTACTGATTTCGGGTCGCTAACGAAACGAGCCTTGAATTCTTCGTCACGCATACACTTAGCAAGAGTCTCTCCCATCGCATTCTTCTGTTCCATTATCGACTCCCCCCTGGCGAGCTACTAGTACCTCGTTTCAATGCTAGCGGTGAGCAACGTCCGCCGGGTCCTGCGGCGTGACCCATGATCGCCACGCCCTCAAATTGATCAATAGAGCTCAGGTCCGACTGGAGAGTATGGCCTAGTTCTGTTGACACGGGCATCGTGCGGGTCTCGAGTCCATCCGGTCGCGGTTGGTGCTGTGGTAAGGTTCTAACCATGAAAGCAACCATTGATGATGCCGGCAGAATGGTAATACCCAAGCCGTTGCGAGAGGCACTTGGATTGCGGTCCTCGACTCAACTCGAGGTATATGAGCGCAACGGTCAAATAGTGATTGAACCAGCCCAGGCCGAGATGCGATTAGAGAAGAGAAAAGGGGTGTACGTTGCTGTCCCGGAAGAGGCGCTTCCTCCGCTAACCACAGAAATGGTCCGAGAATCTTTGGAAACGGTACGGCGTTGAAGAGCGTCGATTCCAGCGTCCTAATTGCAGCCTTCGCAAGCTGGCACAGCCAACAGAATGCTGCCTTGGAAGCCCTACAAGAGCGGCCTAGGCTGGTTGGCCATTGCGCCCTCGAAACCTACTCTGTGCTTACCCGTCTCCCCACCGATTACCGTGTTCCAACAGGCTTGGTTGTGCAATTCTTAGACCTTAATTTTCCAGATCCGCCTCTCACCCTTGACCCGACAGAGCTCAGGCTGGTCGTGCCACGGCTGCACAGTCTTGGCATCACAGGGGGCGCAATATATGACGGACTCATCGCGCTCACTGCTGCCGCCCACGAGGCAACACTCATCACCCTCGACAGGCGAGCAGAAGACACCTACCGTCGCTGCCAGGTCTCTTACCAGTTCATCGGCTAATTCTCGGCTGGCAGCCAGTTACGTTAAGCGAGAATTTCCCCCATCGCATTCTTCTGTTCCATTGTCCGACTCCCCCCGTAGATGACCACTTGCCACCTTAGCTCAAACACATCCGACGCCCGACCAGAGGCGATATTCGATTCAAGAATCGTCCATTAGCAGCATTGCGTATGAGTCACGCTGTGCCACACATCAGTCCAATCACCACTAAAGACACATCCACCCGCGGCGGATGTTCCCACTAATTCCTCGTCGGATAGCTCTTCTAGGTTGAATCGCCCTGGGATTAGTGGAGACTTTTGACACGATCCTGGGAGGATAAGTAATGAGTAATCCACAAAAATATGGTCCAGATTTCCGTGAACGTGCAGTGCGTCTGGTTTTTGAGAGTCGACAGCCCGAAGAATCGGTCAAGCAGGCAGCGTACCGTGTCGGCACCAATCTGGGGGCGAACCCGGGCACGGTTTACAACTGGGCAAAAGCGGCTCGGACTAAACCATCAAGCGTGTCCAGTCCAGATTCGGATCCAGTGGCGCGTCTTGCCGAAGTTGAAGCAGAAAATGCGGAACTACGGAGAGCGAACGAAATTCTACGCTTAGCGTCGACTTTCTTTGCGGCCGAGCTCGACGGCCAGACGGTGCACTCAGGCGCCACACGTCGGAAGAAGTCACTGCGATAGTGGCTTTCGTAGACGCCTACAGGGATCGTTTCGGAGTCGAGCCTATTTGCAAAGCATTGCAAATAGCTTCATCGGTCTACTACGCGCGTAAAAGCCGGTCCGCCTCGGCAAGATCCAGACGTGACAGCGAACTCAAGGTGGCGATTTCGCATATCTACGCCACGAACTATCGTGTCTATGGTGCAAAGAAAATCTGGATAGCTCTCAAACACGAAGGCATTACCGATTGCGGCCGTGACCGTGTCAGTCGTCTGATGGGCGACCTCGGTATCGCCGGAATCAGTCGCAGGGGCCGCAAACCTGTCACAACCAAACCAGACCACGAAGCCCGCCGGGCTCCTGACCTGGTGAAACGCCAGTTTAGCGCTGACGTTCCGAATCGTCTATGGGTAGCCGACATCACCTACGTTCCAACGTTTGCCCATATGACATATGTTGCATTCGTTACGGACGTGTTCAGCCGTCGTATCGTCGGTTGGGCAGCAGCCACAAACATGCAAACCGGACTTGTCATGACAGCCCTAGAAATGGCGCTATGGAGACGAGACAGTCAACTCGATGGGCTCATCTGCCACTCGGACGCAGGCTCCCAATATACGAGTATCCGCTACACCGAACGGCTCGGAGAAATCGGTGCAGCGCCCTCAATAGGTTCCGTTGGGGATAGTTTTGACAACGCTCTGGCCGAGGCAACGAACGGCACTTACAAAGCTGAACTTGTCTGGAATCTAGGCCCATGGCGCAACCTCGATCACCTCGAACTCGCTACATTCGAATGGGTCGAATGGTACAACAACAAACGTATCCACCACATAACAGGAGGAATACCACCAACAGAATACGAACAAAACTACCAACAAACCTGCATACTAATAAGCAGCTAAAACCCTCCACAAAACCCAGGGCGAATCAATGTGTTAGATGGTCTCGTCAAGTTTTCGTATCGTGGTAGCCAGTGGGCTGACCAGATAGTTGACGGAGCCGTCCGTTACGACATCATTCATGATCCGGTGAAGGACCGTTGGTATCTTGACGCATCCTGGACATTCAAGAAAATCGGGCCGCTACCAACAGTGGAGTCCGCTGTTGGCGGCGGTGTGGTCGGTGTTGACCTTAACGATGGCCATATCGACTGTTGGCTACTAGACCGATATGGCAATCCAACTGGGCTAGCGAAAACGATCATGATCAGCCTTGACGGGCCATCCACAACACGTGATGGCCATATTCGAGGAGCGATCACGGAGCTTCTCGATTATGCCGCCCAAAACGGTATCCGTACGGTCGCTGTTGAGAATCTGAATTTTGCTGACTTTAAAAGTCGCGATGACCCCAAATATCCTCGGGGTAAACGAGGCCGACGGTTCCGACGGACAGTGTCAGGATTACCGACAGCCAAATTTCGTGACCGTCTCGTCGCTATGGCAGCGAATCGTAACATGTGGATTGTGGCTGTGGATCCTGCCTACACGAGCAAGTGGGGAGCCCAACATTGGCAGAAACCACTATCGGCTCCCAAACATAAGATTTCTCGGCATCACGCAGCAAGTGTGGTGATCGGGAGACGTGCGCTAGGTGCTAGAGCGAGGCGACGGCTAGGTGTGACTGAAGTTCACCGGAGTGATGAGCGACAGAGAGCTACCAGTCAGGCCCACCCTACACTCAGCCGTGCGACAACCCTGAAACCCGGCAAGGACCGGCCGCAGCCAAAAGGCACTAAGACGACCGTTGCTAAGCCGGCAACTTCAGGCGAGAGACGCCAGCCCAAGACCATTCGGGGCCGACGCCAGCACCAGTCAACCCCATAACCAGGGCAAACTGATAAACGCTGATAGAAAAGGAACGGTCCGCTCGTGGAAACATTTGTCGTTAACGAGCTGTGTAAACAGATTGGATGGTGCGACGAACGCGTCGAGCTATACCACTATCGAGACCGCAGAGGAGGCGAGGTCGACATTGTTATAGAAACAGCCAGCGGAAAAGTTTACGGCATAGAAGTAAAAGCCGCAGCCACTGTCACCGGATCCCACTTCCGGTCGCTCAAAATGCTCCAGACACACGTGGGCGAAGCATTCCAGCATGGAATCGTCTTTTACGCCGGTGAACATGCCCTCAGTTTCGGCCCTCACCACAGCGCGCTCCCGATCTCATTCATTTGGCAGTAACACGCGCTCAGACCAGCTCCAGCGGCGGTTCCCATCAGTTCTTCATCCGACATCTCCGCCGGCTGGCTCAAACACGATTCTGCCAGGAGCTCGCCTTGTTAGCGCGAACGCAAATAAGATCAACTCCTATTTTCGTTTATGGCCTGTCGCGCAAATAGCGGATGCTAGACGCCTGACGAACTCATGGATGTCCTAGGCGAGTTTGAGAATTTTCTTCACGATGTGACACTGCCCGGTCTCGTGCACATCGCTTTGTGCCATTACCAGTTTGAAGCCATACACCCATTCCTTGATGGAAACGGCAGGGTCGGGCGTCTCCTAATTGCCCTCCTACTTCTTGAGCGCCAAATTCTGCCTACGCCTCTTCTGCCTACGCCTCTCTTGTATATGAGCGCCTTTTTTGAAGCAACCGTCTCGGACTATTACTCACAGCTCTACAACGTGAGCGCATACAGCACTTGGAACGACTGGCTCCTCTATTTCCTACACGGCGTTGCAGCCCAATCGAAGGACCTGCTGTCGCGATCAGAGCGCATCAACGCTCTCATAGCCCAGTGGCGAGACGAAGTGGGCGCAGCAGGCTCGGGGGCCATTGGGAAAATCGTAGCGCACTGTGCCATCAATCCGTTTTTCACCCTCACAAAGATTTCGCGCAGTCTGGACGTTGCCTATACGACAGCCCAACGAGCTGCAAGCAAACTCGAGTCTCTAGGCATCATCTCCCAAATCAATCAAGGCAAACGCGACCGACTATATTGTGCAACAAGGATCTTGGCCATCCTCGACGAACCACAACAGCTAGACATCCGTTAGCATCACCGAAATTGCCGTATCTTCCCAAATCAATCTGCCACGCCGGGTCCAGATCTAGTTGCCATTCGCACCCGCCGCTTATCAACCTGTGAACAATTGAAGACTCCGTCCCCGTGAACGGGGAGGATTCCGGGCGCTCACGCAGCCTGGTTCCTGTTGCTGCTGTCAATTCTCTTTTCAGAGCTTCTTGCACTTGGCAGACGGTAACCGCGCTTCCCACGGCCAATTGCAAAGGTAATGTCTTCAACCAAAAATTGCAATCACTCTCGCTATCTAACCGCCTTCGGCGATTGGCGCTCTGACCTCCCCCCTAAAGGAGGGAGCACGCCGCGCATTTGGTCGAGTACGGACAAGTTAGACTGCTTGCCGGTATCGTGTTGCCATCGCAATTAACGGCTTGCGCTCTTCCGGCCGCGAATTGCCCAAACCAGAGCGAAGGGTCAGCGCCGCATTTATGGTTTGCACCGCGTCTCTGTCTACGTTATGAGTCTCTCGAATCTCGTAACCTGAATTGCTAAACCAGGCACTCACGTCAGACCAGGTCCAAAGGCTCGTCCTGCCCACCACAGCGACCGGTTCGGGGAAATCCCCCGGGCCTCTACCACCTATCGTCAACAATCGCACAGACTCGTAGGTACGGCCTGTGCGGGAAGCTATCTCATCAATGCTCACGAAATCGTCGGGTTCCACTTCCGTAACTCTGAGACCCGTCCCCGACTCTTCAATGTCACTGATAACTGAGAGCACAGCTTCGGAAAAAGTGTCGCCCGCCCTCGTCGCTTGAGCCATGGGAGTGCCACCTACAATCCCCAGCGACACATCCGAGTCGCACGCTTCAAAAACGCGATCTACGACATCATCAGCATTAACATCAGCGCCTTCAAGAACTAACGAGAACCGCCATTCAATCTTTTCCGGCTCGGTCACTACCTGTGGGGACATCTCGAAACTCCTTTCCGAATGTCTTTGGCATGATTGCCCGGATTTCTTGGCGTGCTAAAAACACTCTGGCTACAGCCTTGTCCGCATCCAGCAATCCCCCACCGGTGCCCTCTGTGAATTTCCGTCACAAGCCAGCCCTCAGCTTCGGCATCTTCCAAGGCCTTCTCTATCTCCTTTTTCGGATGCCTCCGCCTCACCATCCGGACAGCATACAGTAGAGCGTTGCATAGTTACAACACTAGTCGCAGGACTGTCACGAGAAATACGCCCAGCCGGCCAACACGACGCTGGCGGTCGCGATCAGCTCAGGACTAGCACGTTGGGCAGGGATGGGTCGGGTCGCTCGCAACGACGGAATATGGTGCCTGAATGGGCACGCTGCAGCTATTTAGCTGAAGAAAGCCTTGAGTTTGGAATGACGGCTTGAAGTGGCCCCTTTGTGGCGATTCCAGTTGGCTCCACTCTGGGGTGGGTGGTTAACCTTTTACGCCGCTGCCTCCCAAAATCCTCCGTGAGTATGGTGAGCTACGCACTTAGCGAGACATTGCTAGCAATGCGCCAGGAGCGGCTCCCGTGTGCGTTGCGTGCTATCTGACTCGCCGTACTGTCAGCGGCCGCACTTCTGCTATTCGATCGAAGTCGGCATCAACGTGAAGAATGCCAAGGTTATGATGCAAGGCTGTTTCAGCAATCAACAGATCCGGAATAGGGGTGCGATGCCACATTCCATGATGGTGCGCCAAGTCGGATTGCAGCTGTAGCGCTCGCTCCAAGATGTCGGCGGGGCTAGAAACAATTTCGAGGGCCCCATGAAGTTCAGACTTGAGCATGTCATAGTCGTGTGCGGAGCGGGCCGAATAGAGCTGTTCAAGTTCGCCAATTTTGCATAGGAATAGTGTCCCTGCTAGAGACGCAAGTTGCTCGCCAACTGCCGGCTCACCTGAGCGGACAGCGGCACTCTTGTCCAGGATCCAACCCCTTACCGAAAATTCCGCCTGAAGGCCCCTGGCTTTAGCCATGGGCGATGAAAGACGTAACCGGCGTTGCGCCGGTTACGTGGTTGATATTTTTGGTTTCAAAAAATATCTGTCTTTTCTTGTTTGCCTGGCTGGTTTTTGTCACACCCCCATGGTTAGATGTGCTTGTTATGGTGAAGCGTTCGAAGACCCCGAGTTTCATAACAGAGTTTCCTTTGAAGGTGACTGCGGCGCAGGAGAAACGGCTGTCGGCGCGGTTCGAGGCGGCTCGGTATTGTTATAACGCTTGTTTGGGTGAGGCGGAGCGGCGCCGTCGCCTGTTGGTGGACTCGAGAGCGTACCAGCAGGCCCGCAAAATGCCGCGCAAGACTGCGAAGGAGCGCAAAGTACGCAGCCAAGCGTTCAAAACTGCGAAAGCTAAGGTCGGTTATGACGAGTTTGCTCTGCATGCTTGGGCGAAACATGTGGGCCATAGCTGGATCGGTGACCATGTTGATAGTTTGACGGTTCAGGCGCTTGCCACAAGAGCGTATAAGGCGTCGGAGAAAGTATCGTTCGGCAAGGCCCGCAAGGTCCGGTTTAAAGGCAAAAATCAGGTTGGCAGCATTGAAGGCAAAAACAATAAGTCTGGGATCCGGTGGAAAGGCGACAGCACTCCTGATGATCGGTATCGGGTTGAATGGACCAAACTGACTTTAACGCCGGTCGTCGAGTCTGACGATGAGGTGGTAGCTCACGGGTTGGGGAGCCGCGTCAAGTTTGTGCGTCTGGTACGTCGCAAGATCAGAGGCAAGATCCGTTGGTATTGCCAGCTTGTCTGTGAAGGCCTCCCGTATGTGAAAGAGGAGAATCGGCCTGGCAAAGGTACTGTCGGTCTGGATTTGGGGCCGTCCACGGTAGCCTATGTGGCAGTTGATAGTGGTACGGCTGGCCTGGAGCTATTCTGTGATGCGCTTGAAGAGCGCCAAAATAAGATCAGGCTGTTGCAACGAAAGGATGATCGGCAACGCCGCTCGAATAATCCTAACTCCTATGACGATAAGGGCCGGGCCGTCAAAGGTAAACGGCCGAGTGTGAAGAGTCGCCGTCAACGAATCACTGAAGCCAAAATTAGTGAAGAGCAGCGCCGTCAGGCGGCGCATCGTAAAAGTCTCCACGGCCAGCTGGCTAACCAGATAATTCCTTTGGGGGATACTTTCAAGATAGAAAAGATTTCGTACCAGTGGTTCCAAAAGAACTTTGGACGATCGGTAGGGAAACGTGCCCCGGGCATGTTCGTAGAAATGTTACGTCGTAAGGCTGCAAGTGCTGACGGCGCAACATTGTACGAGTTCGGGACACGCACAACCAAGCTAAGCCAAACCTGCCTCTGTGGCAGAGTCAAAAAGAAAAAGCTATCTAAACGTTGGCATTCCTGCGAATGTGGGGTATCCGCGCAAAGAGATCTCTTCTCGGCATACCTGGCGTGCTTCGTTGAGACAACGGCTGATAACAAAGATGTGCTAGAAACGGACCAAGCGTTAGTGGCTTGGTCAGGGTCTGATCCGGCCCTGCAGTCGGCTTATAGCACTGCCATCCAAACTGCGACCGCTAACAACCATATTGTTAGCAGCTTCGGAAGTTATCCCGAAGTCAGAGCAGTTCGGCTGCAATCCGACAAGCCCAGAACTAACACCAGCGATGATGTACCAAGCAATTGGGAGAGCGCCGGAAAGGTCCTGGAAACTACCGGAAGAACCCCCCGGCTTTAGCCGTGGGGTAGGACTCAGCGCCACATTTCCTCCGAATGAAATGAAGCCAAAACATCCAGATCAACATACTCATGGAAACGCTCTAAGTACGCATTCTGGCGTGTGGCACGTTCGCCCCGTTCACCCTCGATAGCATCCGCACCTAGCCGCAGGGATTCCTCCACAACCGATCGCGTTGTCGACACCCCAAGCGCAGACTTCGCCCGCGCAAGCAATTTTTCATCTATCTCAATAGTCGTCCTTTTAGTCATATGTACATACTACTTGAACTCACTGTACACATAGAAGAGGGCGAGTGGCAAGCGAGGGTATTCGAATCAGCTGAGAGCTAACACGTTGGGGAGAGTGGGGTCGAGTTGGCGTAGGAGGGCGTAGCCGATGCCGGTGGTGCCTTGCATGAGGCCGGGTACGTTGGCGCCGATTGGGAGGTGGTTGAGTTGGTAGCCGCCAGCCTCTTGCGATGATGTCAGGATGCGCATGATCCGGGCTTGGCTGTGTTCGATCAGGTCAGGTCTGTCCAGTTGCGTGCCCAGTTCAAGTTCGATATCGGCCAGGCCTCCCTCACCACAACACAAATGTTGGGACTGAAGATTTGTCGCCTGGAGGTTTTCGATGGCATGGTCGATTTCGTCCGATAGGCCGGGGAGCTCCGTGATTCTCAACATTTCGGCCCGGGCCAGGCCGATGCCTGGGGCTCCATGACACCAACTGCTCATGAACTGGCTTTCAGCATCGGAGCCTGCTGGTTCGCTACGCAAGTCTGGCCAGTTATTCTCTGTTGCATCGAACAACTTTCGCTCATAGGTGAGACCAGCCACAGCGGTGTCAAGAAACTCCTGCCGGCCGGTTACTTTCCACGCTTTCAACAATGCGAGGGAAATCCCGGCGTTCCCATGAGACATGCCACACAAACCAGGTCCAGCAGGTCCCTTCCAGAAGGCAACATCGCCATCACGCTCAGCCCTGCCGATGAGATGGTCACCACATGAGCCAATCACCTGACGGGCGACAGCCGAAGGGCGCGTTTCGATCAAATACCCCAACGCCAGAATCAGTCCGCATGCTCCACTAATCACATCCAAACTGTCATCTTTGGCGATGACCTCAGGCGAAAGATACTGCACCCAATCGGACACCGAATCGAGGAGCGAAGCATCATCGAGCAGTGCCGACAAGGCAGCGAAAGTGTAAATGACTGAACCGAATCCAGTCATCGCACCAACGGGCAAGAGCCGCACTGTCTGTTCAGCCTCGCGACGTAATGACACCAACACCGGTTGCAAGGCTGCTCGGGAAAGATCGAGATATCCGGAATCGCCTGCAACACGACCTGCCGCAGCAAAAAACAAAGCTGGACCCATCGCTCCCGAATACAAAGAATAGGCGTCCAAAGGTTGGAGACTGAACACATCAGCATCAACTTGGTAGTTCAGACCAATCCAGCTCGCCGAACCATCATCACCACGAACTGCCTGGCTGGATAGATCCTTGGCAATACCGTTCACGTCAGAGAGAAGCCGATCCGGATCAAAGACCGCGTCGACTCCCGCGCCTACCGGATTTCCCGCTGGCGCTGTACGGGCCATCGAAGAAGTCACAGACTTCGACTGAAACGAAGCACGCAGAAAAGCCAACTGCCTCGCTCGATCCTCAACCGACAGGCGTGTCACAGACCGCTCAAGCCTAGACCACGCCGACTCGCTCAGCGCCCCCTCCACATCAGGCAGACCAAGCGCAGAAACCGCCAGAGAATCCGTCGTGGTCGTAAAAAATGGAATATCGCCGTCACGCAAACTGTCAAACTCTGACCCACACAACGGCCAAGTCACAGGTTTATCATCACTACCAACATAAGCAATCGCTAAACGATCAAGTTGAATCGAACGATCGATAGCATCACCACACAGCCCAGGCGCCAACGACTCCATCAACAAACGAAAATAGACACGAGTCGCACGCAAAATGAAACGAATAATCAAACCCCTAAACTGTCGCAGCGGCCCACCCTCAGCCAACAGCACGTCACGATTAGCAAGCAACACATCATAAGTCGCGCTATAGCCAGCAGAAATCTCTGCCTCAAAATCAGCAACATCAAATTGTGCAGCGTTGGGCGAGTCATCTGTCTCACCTGACAAGAACGGGCGACTCGCCATCGGCTTCGATTCCGATCGCTCAATCTTCTCAAAGGCCATACCATCAGTGTTCACACGGCTCCAACCCAAACTCGGGCCACCAGCAATCTCAGCGCCAGCCCCAAAACCACTCAAATCAAACGCGCCACCACCAGGCAACACCATCCAACCGGGCAAGAATCCAGTACTCAAAACCGAATCACTGAACTCATCCATAGCCGTGAGCGTGGAATCAGCATCGCTGACAAGCTGAACAGACGTCGGAGACATGATCGTCTCCAAATCCACCAGAAACGGATACGCACCACGAGCGATAACATTCTCGAAATGGCAATCATTGCCGCCCAAAAAATGCACCAAAGCCAACAACACACCCGCCCGCACAAAATAGTCACTCAACTCCTGCTCAGACCCACAACCTTCATGCTCGACGAACTCGCACCACCCATAGCCATCACGAACCACAACATCGATCGACTCTAAATGCAAACCAGCATCGCCCTGGCGCTCATTCAACCAACCAACAAGATTGGCGAACGCCTGATCAATGCCAAGATCTTTCGGCTTATACACGACTTTCGTGCCGCTAGAAAACGTCAAAATCGCCACACTACGACCCTGATTATGACCATCCCCCACACCCATCGAAACATCGTCAATCTCGCCGGTGGGTTCACCCTCGCAAAACGCCTCCGAAAGTAGCGACTCATCAGACTCCAATCGTCCCACCAGCTCAGAGAGATGCTGCCCCCAAAACAACATGCGCGTACCAATAAGGCGAGCAGCCACCGGATACCTACCAAAAAACGACCCAAACCCATCTCCAAGCAAATCCGTAACAAAACCCTCATACAACACCCGCAACGGCTCCCGACTCACCCGAGACAAAAACCGATCAACACTCGACATCCGACCATAACGGAAAGAATCAAACTCTCGAGCCAACAGCCGACCCACGAAAAACGCCAACTCTCGCGACCAATGCCTCTGCACCCCCACCCATGCCTTCTCAGACAACAACCCCGCCGACACACCAAGATCACTTACAATCCGCTTTCGAGCAGCAACGACAAACGGCGCCAACACATGCTCAAACTGCACCGGATTCTCCGGATCAAAAAAATCATGCTCAACAAGACCACCATCGCCGATTAAAGCCTTACACTCCGCCAGACTCGCCAGCAACCAACCCCCCCAAGGTGGCACCTCAACATCATCAGGCAAAACAGCACCACCCAACAGAGGCCGAACACTAACCTCATCCAACCCCAACCAACCCAACCGCCTACCAAACCCCTCCGAAACAACCCCCGACGTCAAGACCTTCCAGCGCAGCAGGCGTTCAGCGATTTTTAGATCAGACACTCCCTCGGCCATGCGGCCAACCTGGCCAACCCGATCACCAAAGTAAAGCGACCCAGCAAGAGCACCATCACTCTCAAAACCAACAGCCGCCATGAACACCCCCACAAGACACCCGATAAGGATACGACATCACTGCCACATGAACTATAGCCATAGCCAAGATCACCACGTTCCACCGAAACGAAAAGGGCCATCGCAGACCCAGCCCTGCTCAAGCTGATCTGGCAGTACTTGAAACGGACACGCTGCCACAGCGGCCACTACATGCCCCAACATCGAGGCATCGCAACCGGCTGCCCCCTATCACCACTGCTATCAGGCCTCTACTTACAACCACTCGACGAAGCGATCAGCCAAATGCCCAACATCTTCTACACCCGCTTCGCGGATGA
>JBCKKC010000022.1:0-28735 GCA_038904395.1 Acidimicrobiia bacterium
CGGAATGGTCACCATGATCAGGACACTGCGGCAGACTCGACATCCGACAGTCGCCCGCGTCGAGACGATTTGGTTTTTAGTGGATGCGGCGCGTCGGGGCCCAATTCTTTGCCAACAATGGAGCGCATGAAGAGCAACATCGGCGCAACTATACCAAGCATGATCGCAGTAATGGCCATGCCCGAGTCATTAAGAGCCATCCCCAATACGGCCACGACAAGGAGGCCAATCATTCCCTGGCGCATTATCGGCCAGTAGTGCCAAATATTGCGCAAGCCGGGTTCTTGGAGAGTGAGCACAATCAAGAAGCCGATGGTCACCGGCACCAACGACACAAATGAAGTTGTCAACATGGCCAAGTTCGCAGCCATTTTTCGTTGTATTACCGTTGCGAAAGCCTCGAACCCACCACCGTATATTGACTCAATCAAACGTCCGAGATGGGTACGCGATTCTGACGGACCAAGCAAGTCGACCGTGGCAAGAATTGCCATCACAACGGCTGAGGCACCCAGAACATACAGGACCGTCCGCCACCGAATTTTCTTACCCGCTAGTAACAACCAGGTAACAGCTAGGCCCGGAGCACCCGACAAAACGCCGCCTACGTCCGCCCCCCACGCAGGCCACCCGGTGGCAAATACCGTCACTCCAAACAGGACGCCGATCGACCACAAGACCCAGTTCTGGCGTCCAAAGCGCATCACGGCGAAGGTGGCAACCAGAATGGCGCACGAAATAACAATCCCCCAGCCGATATTGCCAAAGCCGGTGAATCGCCCAGCCACGATGGGTGAGTAGCCGAGGGCGCTGTTGTATTCAAGCCATGATCCGGTCATGATGTCGAAAACAAGAACTACGAATGTGAGAACTGCTGCCGCCGCAGCCGGAGCAGGCCGCCACCACCTGTAAGTAGGCCAAGTAGCCCCAGCTAAAGCCAGCGCTATGAGCCAGGCGACCCCGATCGAGGCCGCAGGCGACCATGCTTCAAAAGGCATGAGACGCAACAAGAATAGGCTCACCGGCAGGAGCATGAGCCACACGCCCAAAAAGGCAAAGAGTCGGGAAGAGCGCCGCCGCCACAAAGCAAAGCCAGCCAGGACGAACACAATCGCCTGGGTTACAACATAGGCAACCAACGCCGGTGGGGCTAGCTCGTCTCGAGCCTGCGCCTGGCTGTTGACCTTGACAAAGCTCTCACCAGCATTGAAGCCCTTATAGACATTTGGGGCCTCAACCGCAACGGGTCGGCCACTCATAGTCGCAGGGCGCTTCACACCCAAGAGGTCGAGGATCGTCGGTGCGATATCTGTCAGCGTTATTACACCTGTACGTCGTGTTGAAGGCGAGAGTGCCACGCCAGGCTGAACTCCCGGGCCGGCCATGGCAAAAAAAGTGAGCTCTTCGCCAGCGGTCGGCGCAGCCGGAGAGAGCAAGATATATTCTGTCGCTCTCTGCTCCTCGGGGCCTAACTCGGCGGTGGCTCGCCAGATTCGTCCGAATAGTTCATCGGCCCGGTTTAGTACTTGGTTCTTGAGCTTGCGGGCCTGCGCGGGGCTTGTCTCGGGCAGTGCTCTCTCGAGCCTGACCAAATCAGACGCTTCAATCACGGTAAGAGCCGATGACCCCAAGACACGCCGATACTCTTGTTCCACCGCATCTGGCGATAGAGTGACGCCACTCGGGAAACTGGGGTCCGGCTTAAGGAGGGCTTCGCTGACTTTGCCAAGCGTAACCTGACCTGCTTCATCCATTGCCGAGAGCGCGACGGGCCGGTTAACTTCCCGATCCGATCGTGTGACCGTAAACTTATCGCCCTTGGTCGAGGGTGTGAACGCGGTAGCAGCTGCTGGAGCCGTTCCCTCGGCCACACTAGATGAGCTCGACGGCATCCGGCCTGAAGCCCCAATTATCGGGCCATCGGCATTGCCAATTGCAGCGGTTGATAGTCCGCTACCAACCAACGCGGAGGCTAAAGCGCCGGCTCGAGCATCATAAAGAAGCGCCTTATTGTTTCGGACGATATCGGCGATGCCCAATTGGAGGACCTCGCCTCGGCAACTCCGGCCAGTTCGTCGCTCATACACTCGGCAAGCTGTCGAATTGTCGACCTGCTCATCACGATCAAATGCGCTCGCACCCAGAACGCCAGCATCAGCTCGATTACCTGCGCTCAGCGTGGCATAACCCTGCTCTAGCGTCGTGCGGGATGTGGTCGTCCGCACAGACATGTTGGCAACGGCACCCCCGGAGACCTGGTCACGGATGGCCGACTTGCCGGGCGCTATTGTGCCATTCGAGTCCTTGAGGCCCTCTTGCCAATGGTTGTAGTCTTCCCAAGTTAAATATGGCAACGAGAATACAACAACTCGCTTGGCCTTTGGTTGGCTAGCCCCTTTGGCACTTTCACTCTGCGTTCGAGCAGCCTCAGATCGGCCCACGCTCATGCTGCGAACGGGGGTTTCCATTGCTTGGGCTGGCAGCGCGGAGAGAACAACGGACGTCAAAACAAGAAACAGGCCGAAGATGGATACGATTTGAATTGCTCGCTGCGCTCGCAAATATTTAAAGCCTGGATTGCCACGCCCTGCAGAGCCAGGGCTCGCAATGACGGGAATGGCCTGGTAGAGCCACTCTTGCGAGGAGGGGCTGAATAAATACTTGCCACGTCGCTTCGCTGCTCGCAATGACGGGGAAGGTTCTCCTTGTGCCACCCTATCTGCCTCCTCCGGCATCCACGACGGACCGATATATGTTCGAGAGGGCCAGGACCATTTTATCGACCGAAAACACTTGCTCTTCTCTGGCTAAAGCATTTGCGCCAAGTTTGGCCCGTAAGGCTGGATCTCGAGCTAGTTCATCCAACGCATCGGCCAATTCCGACGAATCGCCCGCATCAACCAACATTCCAGTCTCCCCAGTGACTACGATTTCGCCAATTCCTCCGACTCGGCTACCGACAAGTGGTAGACCCGCGTACGCGGCCTCGTGAAGAGCTAACGGAATCGCTTCCCAAGCCGAAGCCAAAACGGCAACATCGGCTGCGGCCAGTAAGTCGCCGATGTCATCACGGCGTCCCAATAGCGTAACTGGGGCACTGAGTTTAGCAACCAGTTGCGCCAATTTCTCTTTGCTGGGCCCGTCACCTGCGATAACGACCTGAATGCGCTGCTCGGCTTGAGCGGCAGCGTTGATGAGAACATCTAGGCTCTTTTGCGGATGCAACCGGGCAACGCACAATACAAGGCAAGTGTCTGGGTCAATGCCCAGGTCTTTACGGGTCTCCTCACGGCCAACATGGGAAGGTCGGGGACGGGCTGCTAGAGGAACATATGGAGCCGAAGCGCCCATGCTGGCAACGATGTCTGGCGAGACACCAATTGCGCAATCAGCCCAGCGAGGCAGAAGCTTCTCGCCATATCGGGTGAGCCGCCAGCTAATCGGAGCAGTCGAGCCCAACACTCGATTATGCAAGGTCACAACGCAAGCAGGCCCCCCGTTGGTGTTGGTCCGGCTGGCCCGGCTACTGCGACATGCACGGGCTGCCAACAGGCCGGTCCTCAAACCGTGGGCATGAACCACGTCAAATTCTGCACAGGTCTGGCGAAGTTTCGACCACGACGAGACTGCCCGAGACGCCGATCCGGGCAACGCCAAGGGATGGAAATCGTCCCGTAGGCCCGACATGCTGGTCTGTGCCAGCCCGGCCGGACCCACCACCTTGACCCGCCAGCCACGCTCTGAAAACTCGTCGTAGAGCAAGCGGACATGTTGGCCAATACCACCAGTGGACGGCCCAAGGGCAAGAAGCAAGCTAGGAACTTCAGTGGGATTGTGCATCGTCGATCACTTCTTGAAGGTCGCTAGTTTCCAAAGTTTGGACGCTTTGATGAGATTCGAGGCAGGCAATTTAACGGCGAAGGTGAGGCCAAGATATGTGCCGATGCCGACCACGCTACCGCCCAAACAAGCCAAGAGACCAATGAATCTCCCCCCATCGCCCACTCCCATTATCAGCTGACTGACAAACCATGCCAGAGCAGCCATGACAGCCCCGGCCACGGTCACGGCTCCCAGCGTGTTGACCACCGGACGCATTCTAATCCGAGAACGCTCATGCCAAGCCAGGATGAGACACGATATTGAATATGCCAGCGCCACGCCAAATCCGAGTCCCAGCACAGTTGGCGTACCAGTCAGAAACACTCGTATAACCAGCATCAGGGCAATGCCCGCTGCGACCCCAATTCCGTTGGCCAGTGTCGGCCAGCGCGTGTCAGACAGGCTATACGAAATGCGGGTGAGCGCCAAAAATGCGCAATATGACGGCACAGCGAAGGCAAAAGCCACCAGATGTAGCGCAAGAAGCCGTCGCCCTTCAGGCCCCATGTTACCAAATTCGAAAATGACCGACAGTGGGCGGGACAGACTCAAATAGAGCACTGCAACGGGGACAACAACGTAGAGAATATTGTTGAGCAGCCTCGATGTCTCGCGCCGAAACTGCACGAGATGCCCAGCATGCGCCAAATCTGATAGAGCTGGAAAAGCTGCTGTAGACAACGACATCGCAAAGAGGGCATAAGGCAACAAAAAGAAGGCCCAAGCAACCTGAAAGGGCAATACGCCGTTGCCAGGATTAGAGAGAATGATCATCACCATCAAGATCAAGTTGTTGAAGCCTAAGTAACCAATCGCGTAGGCGCCCTGGCCGAGCATGCGCCACACGGCCCGATCCTTAAGGTAAAAGCGGGGCCAGAGGTTAAAGCCGAGGCGCCGCACGAAGGGAATCTGCGGCAGTGCCAAGGCTGCCACACCCGCGGTAGTGCCCAAGGCCAGCAACAGATTACCGCCGGGCCGGGTGCCCGAAATCGAAGTGGCACTACCAAAAAAGATACTGAATGCCACGTAGACCGCAATGACAACTACGTTGCTCCAAATTGGCGCGAACGCCGGCACAAGAAAGCGTCGATAGGACTGGAGAACGCCGGTAGCCACCATGGCTATGGCGTAAAAAAGCACTTGGGGCAGGAAGAACAGCAGGAAGTAGGTCCCCAATTCGACCTTGGCTTGGCGGGCGGCGGGATCACGCACAGAAATGAAAAGCAATCGGCTCAACGGCTCTGCAGCGACCAGCCCGACTAGACAAAAGACCCCAAGTATCAGCAGCGAGACACCGAGCACGCCACCAGCGACCCGCTCGGCTCCTTCTTTGTCGCCCTGACGCAAATATCCGACCAGCGTCGGTACAAACACCGACGACAATGCACCCGCAGCGACAAGCTCAAAGACCAGATTAGGCAGGGCATTTGCGGTGGCATAGGTTGCCCCCAGAAACGTGGTCCCCAAAATCCCCGACACCAGGATGATCCGGCCCAGACCCGATATCCGACTGACCATAGTCAACAACGTGATTCCGGCAGACGCTTTGAGTTGCGCCGCTTCGTCGTCACGAGCGGCGAAATCTTCAAGTGGAACAAATGAAGCTTCTGCCAAGGTAGGTGTCGCGCTGTGACCCGCTTGGGAATGTGCCGGCACTAAGGGCCCGCCCGGCGGCGACGGGAACGGAGACGCGTCACCTCGATCGGCGTCCATACTGAAAAACTGTCCCACCAAAGCCACCGACCCTCAACTCATGGTTGGGAACACGCTACTCGCGCCTGGCCCAGTTCCCAGTTGCTCATATTTACCGGCAAGAGTCTGCACTTGGGCAAACACGCTTGTGATCAGGCCCATTGACGAATCCACATTGTCAACAGTGCTCATCTTGGCAACAGCCGACTTGTCGGCGCGCATCGCGGCCACAAAATCGTTTCCCTTGCTCGACGGCGCAACAGCCAAGGTGTGACCTCCCGCAGCCATTTTTAGCCCAAGGGGAACAAATATATTGGGTTGGCTAACGGTGGTTGTGTCGTCTCCATAAATGGTGGCAAGACTTGTCGCTCCCAGAGAGTTTGGATCGACACCTGCTTTCGCGTCCACCTCTTGGATTTTGATGAATCCCTTGTCGGCGAGTCCGGCCATTATTGAGGTTAAAATGTCGGGCTTGAGGGAGGCCGGCGGCGCAGTAGGCAAGGGTGACCCGGCCAGTTTGGTAGCAAGATAGGACGTCACCTGGGCCTGAAGGGCTTCGGGTCGAGTCTCTGTAGTTGACATGATCTGGGCCAACTGCATGCGGGCATCAGCGTCGGTAAGGTTGAGCTTATCGGTCAACTCAACAATGACCGGAACCACGGCGCCAGCCTCATGATACGTATCGACGATCCGTGTAACCAGGTCTCGATTTGCGCCCTCGCCAACAACCGCAGTCACTTGTTGACCTTGCAAACGGTTGGTCACAAAAGTCTTTTTGCCCTCTTTACCGAAGGCCTCCCAGTCGGCAACTTGGCTTTCGAGGTCTCTACGACTCGAGCGCTCGTGCCGGACTTCCTTGTTGAGCTCACCCAATAGACTGTCTTGACGATTCACGATTGCTTCGTTTACAACAGTCGTGCCCATAACAATGCCGATCCCCAACGCCAGGAACACAGCAATCAAACTGACAATATGATAACGAAAATCAATCAAAACTCATCCCGACGCCTGACGCTGGCTAACCAACTAGTTTGTCCACAAAATCACTAAATTCGATCCAAAGTCCCTTCAAAAATAGCTGAAACGACTGCGATATCAAGATCACAACCAGCATGGCAAACAGGGCTGCCAAAATGAGGACGACGACATCACGCTTGTGCAAACGCACTTTGTAGAGGCGATTCACCCCTTTGGCATCTACCAAGACGGGGCCAACACGCAAACGTGTCAGGAAAGTTGATGCCATTCCGGCCCGGCCTTTGTCCAAAAACTCGACCAGGGAAGCGTGAGTGCCGAGAGCAACGATTAGCTCTGCTCCCTTTTCGTGGGCAAGCAACATGGCAATGTCTTCGGATGTGCCTTTAGATGTGAACTTCAGATACTCCAAGCCCAGCTCGTCGAGCCTGGCTGCACCAGGAGCCCGACCGTCGCCGAAAGCA
Source organism: Acidimicrobiia bacterium (assembly GCA_038904395.1). Classification (GTDB taxonomy): domain Bacteria; phylum Actinomycetota; class Acidimicrobiia; order UBA2766; family UBA2766; genus JBCKKC01. Next base: position 7,014 of record JBCKKC010000022.1, read on the forward strand.
TGCACAATGAGTTCAGCCTTCGAGTGAAGGGCCGCATCTGACACAGAGTCGAAATCGCCGATGATAATGTCTGGCCTGAGACCTTGATCAAGCAGGGCATCAGCGCCACCATCAACAGCAATCAAAATGGGCTTTAGATCTCTTACATACGACAGCAGCGCGTGCAGGTCTTCCCGATATTCGTAGCCCCGCACAACGATTAAGGCTTGTCGACCCCTGAAGTCGAAACGACTATCGGGAATCCGCACCCCTTCAATTATCATCTCCCGCTCGGCCCGCATGTACTCGAGCGTGTTCTCGACAAATTTCTCGAGCTCAACACCAACCGAAGCTTTCGCTTCCTTCAAGCGAATCTCAAGCGAGTCAAGTGTCTGGAGCTTTCCATACGCGATCGCACGATTGTTAACAAATACTCCCCCACCTTGGACCTTGATGCGCCGACCCTCTTTGATGCCTGTCATCACTTTCGGGCCACAGTTATCAATCAAGGGGATGCCAGCGGCGGCTATGAGTAGTGGACCAAGGTTTGGATACCGACCAGAAATGGAACTAGCAGCGTTGACCACGGCGGCAACTTCTGCCCGCACCAAGTTCTCGCACACAATCCGGTCGAGATCTTCATGGTCTATTACCGCGATTTCTCCCGGACGCACCCGCGACAACAAGTTCTTCGTGCGTGCGTCAACTCGAGCTACCGCCTCGACACGCTCATCACTGTCAGACACTTCGTTCTCGTGCTCGCTATTGAGCGCTTCGTCCGGAGAATCGCCGTCGACGCGGCCCGCTTCTTTTGCCTTACGTTTGCGCAGCGACCGTGCTGATGTTCGCTTGTTTTGTGAATTCACAGCCTTCAACCTACGCTCTGTGCCTGTGTTTCGTTCGCTCTTGCCAGAAGTTCCTCTGCATGCTGGCGAGCTCTGATGCTGTTGGGACTACCCGAAAGCATGCGGCTCAATTCTACGACCCTGTCGGTGGCCCTCAGCACTCTGGCCTGAGTACCCTTGGCACTCTTGTGCAACCCAACGTGGTGATTAGCAAACGATGCCACCTGAGCCAGGTGAGTAATCGCCACCAATTGGCGGTCTCTCGCCAAAAGCATCAGCATTTCGCCAATTGTCGTAGCTACCTCACCGCCCGTACCCAAATCGATCTCATCAAAGACGAGACTTGAAGACTGACCAAGCCCTGCCAGCTCGGCCGCCACCGCCAACATCACTCGAGACACCTCACCACCAGAAGCAACCTTAGCCATCGGTCGCAATGGCATGTCTGAACCGGCCCCAAACATGAACCGCACCGCATCAGCCCCATGACGATCGATACTTTCACCCGAGACGACTTCGACACAGAACTTAGCTTGTGGCATAGCAAGGGCCTCAAGCCGACGTTGGATTCCAGCAGTGATCTCGCCAGCGACCCGAGTACGCAGCGCCGTCAACGCTTCGGCCTCCAGCTTGAGCTCGCCCCAAGCAGCATCGCTCTTAGCAACCAGTTCCGCCCGGGTCTCGTCAGCCCTTCGCAGCGCCTGTGCCTTGGTCAATGCCTCTTGTCCATAAGTAATGACGTCATCGAGTTCGGGTCCGTATTTGCGTTTCAGATCATTGATGAGTGCCAGCCGGTCTTGCGCCTCCGCCAGACGATCCGGATTAACCTCGCAAGTTTGCAAGTAAGAACGCAATTGCGTCAACGCTTCCTCGGCGTTGACGGTTGCGGTATCTAGACTCGAGGCAACCGGCACTAGCGCGTCTCCGACAATGTCGGTCAAACCGGAAATCCGTTGTGCACTTTGGGCTAATAGGTCGCGGGCATCATCGGCAAGTCGCTGCGCCTGCGAAACTTCACTTCCCAACATCTCGGCATTGGCAAGGGCTTGCACTTCCGACTGGAGCACTCGGTCTTGCGCTGGTTCTAGCGAAGCCTGATCAATCTCACGGGCCTGATACTCAAGATTCTCACACTCACGGGCCAGCTGTGCCGGGTCGGCGACCAGTCCGCTCAATTCTCGTTGACAGTCCTGGTATTTGCGAAATGTGCGGGCCAGCGACTCACCAGCGTTTCGCACCTCCGTGCCGCCAAAACGATCAAGCGCATCTCTCTGCGTGTCGGACTGGACTAGCAGCCGACTGGAATGCTGACCAACTACCTCAACCAGGGTGGCCCCCACTTGGGCCAACAGTCCCGCAGTTACCATACGGCCGTTAGCATATGCCTTGGAAGAAGACTTGCCGATGCGCCTCACCAGCACTATCTCATCTTCTGGTGGAATCCCAGCGTCGTCGAGCACTCCCGCCGCCTCCGGATTACTTTTGAAACGACCCTCAATCTCGGCTTCAGCCACATCGGGACGCAGAGCATCCTTATCGGCGCGACCACCGAGGAGGAGCCCCAACGCGCCTACAATAAGTGACTTTCCGGCACCAGTCTCACCAGTAACGACATTGAAACCAGGTTCGAAACTGATCACGAGATCTTCGATTGTGCCTAATCCTGCCGCTCGCAGTTCGCAAAGCATCTTTTAATTCCTAGATCTGCTGGCAAGTATGTCTGCTCTTCTAACTGGGCCTGGACACAAATCCAACAGAATAACCCATCCGTCCAGCACGATATTACAGGCCGGCCACTTCACAACGAGGGATCCGCTCGGACCAATTACTGGCTCTTTGAGCAGATGAGCGCTGCGTTTCCGGTCGCGTCTAATCTTGTGGCTGGTCCAGACGCAAGATCTGCTTAAGGCGTTCCGGAAAGCCCTCATCCGACCACACGATCATGCGAGCAGACTGCTCGGCTACAGCCACTCGAAGCGTGCAGTCACCGTCAATCTCGCCGCTGTGGAGTCCGTCAACAAAGAGAGCCGCTGAGCGGTCGCCACGCAAACGAATCTCAACTTCGGTCGAAGGACCCAGAACCAGGCTTCGATCCCAAAGGGTATGCGGAGCGACCGGAGTCAACAAGAAGCCGTCAATAGTTGGACTCAGGATCGGCCCCCGAGCCGAGAAATTGTAAGCTGTGGATCCCGTTGGAGTCGCGAATACGATCGCGTCAGCCAGCATCGAAACGAACGGTCGATCATCAACTCGAACTACGAATTTGGGTACTCGACCCTCGCTGCCCTTGCCAATCACTACGTCGTTGAGCGCAATTGCCGTCGTGCTTTCGGTTCCGGGACCAGCCGTGCCGACCTGTGTGGTGACGGCAAGTGTAAGCAATTCCTTAGTCTCGAAGTCTCCCGAAACGAGCCGCTCCACCAGCAAGTGCAGGTCATCCAGTGACACCTCAGCAAGATATCCCAGGTCGCCGCAATTCACTCCCACCAGCAGAGAGTTCGGGGCCGCATGGAAAGCATACAACAGCGTGCCATCGCCACCAATCGCCACCGCCACATCAGCCTTTGTCGCCAGCTCCTCTGCCCCTACGGCCAATTGGGGATGCTCGAGCAAGTTAGCAACTCCGGAATCGAGAATGACCCGCAAGCCCTTCGATTCCATTTCGGCCAGCAAAATAGCTGCTGCCTCGATAGCCTGTTGCCGCTCAATGTGAGGGAACAAGGCGACAGTATTAACCGCGGTGTGGGTTGGCATCGGGTTCTCATTCATCTTAAAGAGGATAGGCAGGTGCTGGTCCGAATCGGCAAACTCGTCCATTCACGTCCCCCTTCCCCGTCATTGCGAGGAGCGCAACGACTGGCAATCTAGTGGGGATAACCACTTACGTTCTCTCGTCCGTCATTGCGAGCCCTGGGCTTTGGTAGGGCGTGGCAATCCAGGCTTTAAATATTTGCGAGCGCAGCGAGCAATTCAGAATGGATCACCTATGAGGACTCCTTGGCCGATAAAGCGATCTCACGCAGGGTCGAAGCCGACATAGGCTCTATGCCGTCTGGAAGTTGCAACTTTATCCAGCCAAGAAATTCAACGTTTCCTTGCGCACCCCGAATCGGCGATGCAACCGTACCGATCATGAAGAGTCCGAGTTTCTCAATGGTTACAGAAATCCGCTGCAAAACATCGTCCCATACATCCGGATCAGAGATGATGCCCTTTCGGCCGACCTGTTCACGTCTTGCCTCAAACTGTGGTTTTATCAAGCACACGATGTCGGCATTCGGAGTGACAACTTGGGCCAGAGCCGGAAGGATGAGCGCCAGCGAAATGAACGACACGTCGACAACACCGATCTCGACGGCTTCATTATCAACATGATCCAGCTTGAGCTGGCGAGCGTTGAGTCGTTCAATGACATGCACTTTGGGATCATGCCTGATCTTGTCGTCCAGTTGGCCATAGCCAACGTCTACCGCGTACACGAGCTCGGCCCCATTTTGGAGGAGACAGTCCGTAAAGCCGCCTGTCGATGCTCCCACATCGACACAACGCTTTCCCGCCACCGATACGCCAAAGCTGTCGAGGCCACGCTGCAATTTCTCACCGCCACGACTCACGAATCGTGGTCGTGGCCCCAGAATTTCGATGGGTTCGTTTGTGGCAACTTGACGAGAAGCCTTCTCAGCTATAGCTCCCGAAACGGTCACCGTCTTGGCATCAATCGCCACTTGTGCGGCCTGGCGCGAGGACACAATACCCCGCCTAACCAATTCGACGTCGAGCCGCTGTCGTTTATTCAAGAGCCTTTAAGTCCCTGTCTCACCGTTCGTCATCCTGAGGGAGGCGCCAGCCGACCGTGAGGATCCATCCTGTGGCGAAGCCGCAGACCACCTGCAGATTGGATCCATTTTGAATTGCTCGCTGCGCTCGCAACCGGGGACACCCCGGTCACCCCGACGGACTGGATTGCCACGCCCTGTCAGAGCCCAGGGCTCGCAATGACGAAGGCCTGGTAGCGAGGCTCTGGCAAGGGGGACGTGAATGGTTACGATTATTCAAGAGCCCTTAAGGTCCAAGAGATTTGCGATGTCGGCGGCGAGTGATTCGAGCGAGGTCAACGATTCTTCGGCATCGGTGATATCTATAGTCACACTACGCATGCGGCCAAGACTTCGGTCCAGCAATTCAATTTTGCGCAAATACTCGGGCGAAACACCTGCACTCGGGTTTGCCCCTGCATGTGCGTCTTCCACGCCCACACTTGCGACCCCGTAGCTAGTCACCGTCATTAATTACTGGGTCGACGTTGTTGGTGAGAGCGAGCAGAGCCTGACCCGCCGGCAGACTTCTGACTTGTTCCACCTGCGCCACTAGCTCGGCTTGTGCCACCTCCCGCCTTAGTAACATCGCGACTGCCATTTTCACTCGGCTTAGGCTTAGGCGCTGGGGTACTGCGTGAAGAACTAGTGGAACTCTTGCGTGCCGGTCGAGGCGAGCGGGCCGGCCGAGTGGGCGCAGAAGACTCGGACTTGGCGACATCGGCCAATTGCTTTTCTACACGGGCAATTTTTCGATCAAGCTTGTCGACATCACTCTTTGTTGCGACGCCGAGTCGCTTGAGTTCATCCCTAATCGCGATACGGATACGCTCTTGAAACTCAGCGACTCCCTTGCGCGATTTGCCGCCCCAATCACCTACAGCAGTTTGCATTTGATCTGCGCGAGTTTCACCCTCTTTAACCAGACGTGCAACCAACTCGCCGATTTGTTTTTGGGAGTCTTTGCCCATTACTTGCCCTTCTCTGATGTAGGAATGCCACGCACTTCTTGTCTGGTTCTGCCAACTCTTAATCTGATATACAGCGGTATTGTTTGCAACCACTCGAACCTCCACACTGGCTGTTTCAAATCTTTTCGATTGGGCGCTGAGCTAGGTTATCAGCTAGCGCCGACCAGAGCCGGCCATGCACACTAAATTTCCCCTGTGGCACGTTAGGGCCCGCCATGGAATAACATAGGCGTTTGCAACGGCCCTGGCCGGCTCTCGCTGCGTTCCTCCTCCTCGAGTAGTGCCTGCTACGCATCGTCGTCGCGCCTTGCGAGAGTCACCCAGGACTCGCCGCGAACGCGCTTGCTATTCCATGGCGGGCCCTCATTCTCGACGGGCCCTAGCCGCATCGATAACACCAAGCTGCCTTTGCACAGAATCCAACACTCGTTGATAGTCCGAATGTTGCGGGTGCATCGCCCAGGCCAGCTTGATATGTGATAGCGCCCCTGGCAAGTCACCCAAGCGTTGCAACGATAAACCTAACCCGTAGTGGGCATAGTCGTCGGCCGGATTGACCTCCGTGACTCTATGAAACTCGGCGGCAGCATCCCGGAATCGCCCCGCTCGAAATAGTGCTTGGCCCAGCGCCACCCGAATCGACATTTTATCCGGTGCTTTGTCGCGTGCTTGGGCTAATACTTCACTGGCAGCATGCACACTGCCAGCTTCCAATAGGGCACATCCACGCTTATAGAGGTCATATATGTCTGACACAACAATCCCTAACGATGCTCGCCGCCTTGCCTCAAACTTTAATGTCTTGACCGAGATCGATACACCACTGGCAAAAGAGAAAGTGACTTTTCGCATGCAGGAACCGCTGCTATCCCCTTTTCGAGGAGTCTTTTACAACGATCCTCAAGGGCGAACTGCTCCTCCTTACGATGTGATCAGCGAAAGCCAAGCGGACGAGTTGCGGTCGCAAGATCCCCACAATATCGTCAACATCGACCTGCCCACCGCTGTCGATGTCAAAACGGCTCAACCCCTGGCCTCAACGGATTCCGCTGGCGAGCAGCAGGATCCGGCTACCGACGACACCGAGGCTCATGCCAAGGCAGCTGGACTCCTAGACGATTGGATTCAATCCGACATCATGAGCGTCGACGATGAAGATTCCTTCTACATGTATCGCCAGGGCTACAGCGACGCCAAGAACAGGCAACACCAGTGCAGCGGAGTGATCGGAGCCTTAGACGTCACGTCGAGCCGGATCATGGCTCATGAAGAAATCACCCCAAAAGCTGCATCTGACCGGCTCATTTCTTTGAGTGAAACTCAAACCAACATTTCCATGATCTACGTGTTGTCGCTCTCAGAAGACCTACCTCATGTACTCGACCCGGAAGGCCCGCCACGGCTAGCTGTCACCGACGAAGATGACGTGCATCACCGAATCTGGTCGCTGCAGTCTCAGGCTCGCATGGAAGCAGTAGCGGCCGCGATCGATTCAGCCCCACTGATCATCGCTGACGGACACCATCGGTTCAGCGTCGCCAAGCAGTATTGGCAAGAAATGGGGAACGCTGCCCCGCCGGCGGCCAGACGCATCATGGCCTACGTCGTACCGCTCAATCGGGAATACCTGACCGTGCGGCCAATCCATCGGATCCTCTCCGGACTGCCGATCGGGGCTGGCAACTACTCCCCCCCAGCGCTGCAAGAGCGTTTGGAGGAAGTCGCCCACGTCAGGCCCGCAGATGACGTAAAGACAATCACCGACCGCCCCGACGGCCCGCACGAAATCACCATCTTGGCCGCTGGCGCCGCATGGACACTAACGCCCAAATGGCGAGATGACGACTTGCGCGCCTTGGCCCAAGTGCCCGAGCAACTCAAAAGTCTGCCCGTCACCTGGCTCAACAACGTGCTCATCCCGTTTCTACAAGCAGATGGCGTTACATATGAACACGATGCCTCGTCCGTTGTGACCCAAGTCGCCGACTCGACTGTAGACGCCCCCAAGATCGGGGTCTTGCTGCCGGCAATCACAGTGGATGACATCGCCCGAGTCGCCAAAGCCGGGTTGCGGATGCCCGCCAAAACCACCTTCTTCTGGCCCAAAGCCCGCACCGGCCTCGTTCTGCGCCGCTTCACCGACCAAGAAGCGTAGATCCGGCGTAAGTACCAGCTTCCCTCACAACACCGTGTTGCGTACGCGCTACTCATGCGCCATCTAGCGCGTGATCAACTGGACGAGTTCTCAATCCGAAATCTTTCGGGCTCATCTGTCAGGGGGAGAGTGCTAGCCTTTCCAGGTTTCATACTTGTAAGCAGCAGGGGGCTGTTTGGGCTAATAGCAGAAACGTGGAAGTAGAGAGGATTTGAGGCACGGCAACTCGAGAAAATGGCTGATCCTCATTATGCGATGCACCGCAACGTTGAAACGCAGCCGGACCAATTGCGCCAACGGCTACTGTCGTGGTCACAGCATGTGGCGAGTTGGCTTGATGAATGTGAGTTTGACGCACATCTAATGCGTTATGAAGACATGTATCTTGATCCATTGAAGACGTTCCGTGGTGCATGCCGGTTTACCGGACTGGATGATACGCTCGCCAAGGTTGAGCGGGCACTAGCATTTTCGTCGTTCGAATTGTTGACCGAGCAGGAGCGCCAGCATGGCTTTGGCGAGAAGAGGCCAAACACTGAGTCGTTCTTCCGTAAAGGTGTGGTCGGAAGCTGGCGCTACGTGCTTTCAGGTAGTAGGTCGACCAGATTATCAATGACCACAAAGACATCATGCTGCGTCTTGGCCATCTGAATGCAATGGGCAAAGTGGTCTTTTGAATGTGACAATTGACCGCAGTTGCGGCTCGAAGCTATTAGGGCTCTATGGTAACGATGGACTTCCCGCGAAGGTCCTGCAAAAAATTGAGCGTTTCGGTCATGCAGGTAGCTTCGTCGATGTCATATAGCGAGAGCAAAGTTCCACAGATCTGGTTCACTTGCGTCCTGTCGTCTAAGAGGGCCCAAATCTTGCTTCCGACCTCGTCGAAATGATAATACTTTCCGGTGAGCAGTCCGAGGGCTACTGATTCACCGCCGGCCGAGGTCGAAATTACGTCGGAGCTTTTTACGACAATAGAATCGCCCGAGATTGCAATTTCGCTGGATGTCATCGCACATGCCCCTTTGAAGTCGCCTGTGGTCGCTCATACTCTACAGATGAGTTTGCCAGCCTAAGTTGGCCCCGGGTTGCCAAGGGGTTGCTCTAACCCACCCCAATGGCAAGATCGATCGGTTCCCCGAAGAGCGTGCTCTGGTCAAACTCCATCGTCTTGCCCGACTCCTCGAATCGAGTTTTCCAGCTGATTTCATATCTGCCACGGACCTCTGTAAAGGCAATGTCCACCACTATCTGCTCCCCGGCTTCAGCCTCGACAGGGTTCAAAAAGGGAAGAAAACGGTTGCTGTAGGCACTCTGATTTGACCCCGGACCCGTGTCGTATCCGATATCTTCGTGGAGTCGTGCTTCAAACCAGAAAGCAATGCCATGACAAGTCCCAGGACGAGTAGCCGTGAAGCATACCTCCCGCCTGATCGAGCGTGGCGGCGACCCAGAGTAGTCCAGAACTGAGTACACCACTGGGTTCGAAACAAGGTTGCGAATGTTGGCGATAGAAGTGATGCAATTCAGAGTTCGTCGTTGCAATACGCTCAGATTCAGCTCAAGGTTGGAGTCGAGGCCGGCAAAATAGTTGTCCCACATTGAATCTTCAGAAACCAGGGCACACTTCACGGTGTCCGATCTCGGTATGAGCACACCGTCCGGGCACAAGAACCGGTCGCGAGCATCAATCAAAGAATCGATGTTCCCTGGGGCATAGGGCAATCCCCCGCGCAGATCCGCCACTATGATGTCGGCTCGTTCTGGCAACTCAATGGTGCGAGAATCTCCTCGTATGCATGTGATGCAAGTATCTAGATCGTTTTCAACTGCTAACTCTTCTAATGCCAATATGGCGCTCGCTGTTTCAATCGCGAAGACTCGTCGTGCACCTAATTTGGCTGCATATAGCGAAAAGTATCCCGTACCGGCGCCCAGATCAACAACTACCGATCCGGGAAACACGGTTGCCTTGAGGGCTGCTTCATACGCGGACTTGCGCTGTTCGTCCCTTAGGATTCCCGCATAGAAGAGAAGTGAGTGCGACAACAAAACCCAATCCATCGAAGGCAATCCTAGGGACAATACTTCAGTTCATCATAAAACCTTGGGTACCATCCGGACCCGATTGGTCCCCCGCAAAAGTCTCCCTGCCTATATCAAGGGTAACAACCTTAGGAGACACCCAGGTGAGCAGGCTGGCCTTATTCGCTCTCTCGTTTGCAGTTGGGCCTGAAACGCCAGATTCCATAACTGGTGCATCCTTGTCTCCCACAACCAATTCACCCCCTAGACATAGAAGCATATTAAAGATAGAATAGCATTCATGTCGCTCCAAGTCCAGGATCACCGATCATCGCGCTCCGGAGCGTTGCTGAGAGATTCTTCAGTCACCATTCTTGCGCACAGTGCTGGTGCAGCAGCACATCGCATTCTGCAAGCGGGCAAGAGAGTAGCTCCACAGTTAACCGACACGGAGCCTAGATCTGCGCCCATTGCCTGTTCCCTTGAGCAAAGAACCAGCATCTCATGCTCGGATGTCCCAAGTGCTGCTGCGGCTGTACATGAACGCGATCTAGCAAGCCTGCGAGTCCAGGTCTTGATTTGCAACTTGAGACTTGACAACGCAGATGAACTAACTCGTTCGCTCGGAATGCGGAGTGAGAATCGTCCGTCACATTGCGAACTCTTCGCTCGTGCATACCAAACTTGGGGCAAGGGCTGTGTCAACAGAATAATGGGGGGGTATTTTGTCGTTCTGTGGAACGGATTGCGCCGGGAGCTAGTGGCCATACGTGATCCTATGGGTCAGAGACTTGGGTATTTCTATCAAGGTTCCGACTGGCTTGGCTTGTCTTCGAGCCCCATCGACTTAATTGGGGTCGGAGCAGACCCCCAGATCAATCCGGATCCCTTGGAAGGCTTTCTCCTCGACGATATAACGGCTGGCGGTAGCTATTTTTCCAGTATCCACTTGCTGCCAGCTGGAAGCAAGCTGACAGCGCATGGGCCCAATCACATGACGATTGACCAGGTCTGGCCAGACCACGATCATCTCGCCGAAATGCGACGAGAGTTTGCCCCATCCGGCTTCGAAGACCTGTTCCGACTCTGCACCCGAAGCAAACTCGGAAACGAACACACTGTTGGCGCGATGACTAGCGGTGGTTTAGATTCAATATCCGTCACTGCGGCGGCAGCGTCGGAACTACTGAGATTCCCTGGCCGCAATGTTCATGCCTTCACTTCCGTCGCACCTGGCATGAACAAGTACTACACATCTATGGACCACGATGAGTCCCCGATTGTCGAACAACTCTCCAGCTCATACCCAAACATCCATCCTCACAAAATCACCAATGATGGGCGCTTTTGCTTGGCAAATACAGAGTCCCTTTTTGACACATCCTTTGCCCCATTGCGAAATGTAACGAATCTTCCTTGGCTAGATCAGATCGTCGAAACTTGTGACTCGCTTGGAATCAGGCTCCTACTCGATGGTGCATGCGGCAATATGACCATCAGCTATTGGGGAGAAAGACTCCTCTACACGTTGATGCGTTCAGGCAACTTGGCCAGAATGTGGTCTCAAGCAGCGCGCTCCCATGATCCGAATGGTATTGATGAAGAATCCAGGGTTCGTCGCATATTGCGCGAAACCACACAGGGAATGGAGCATCTTGGTTACCTTCATAGCCTTCGTATCAGAATGCAGTTGAAAAAGGAGCTTCGGCCACCTCATCTACAAGCACGCTGGTTAGAGTCGCAGCGAGTGAGGAAGCGAGAAGTGAATTCGCGAAAGGCGACCCCTGGAGATGACCCCACCTTTCGGATAGAACTAATCAAGCGATACGTTTTGCCTTATGCGGGAACCTTCGAGGCTTACTGCAAGTCAACATTCAACATTGAGCTTGTCGATCCTACGGCAGATCTAAGGGTCGTTGAATATTGTCTGAGCGCACCGCCTGAAGCATTCCGTTGGAACGGGAGAGATCGATTGTTGGTACGCGACGGACTTGCGAAACTTCTCCCTGAATCAATTCGCGAACGACGCGCTGTCGGTAGTCAGGCACCTGATTGGCTGATGAACCTTGCTCCGTATAGGGCAGAGATGCATGACGTGATCTCAGCTATCGCCAAGTCCGCCTATGCCACGGAACTGCTAAACGTCAAGGGGTTACGTTATTTGGTTGACACGCTGCCATCAGAGCCGCCCTTTGGCTATGATCCACAATTCGAGCGGCATTACAACTATGGCCTTACCCGAGGTTTGATGGCAGGGCTCTTCATTCTCTGGTTTGAGCGGATAGGATCCGTCTGATCGGGGATCCGCCACGGATCCTACGTGTTAGAACTAGACCACCCTGGAAACACTCACCAAAAATTCCGAATCCCCTACAAGCAATAAAAGCCGTGACCTTGCTTTCGTAGCCACTACAACGGGAATTAGTCACGGGTTGGCCGTCTGGTTTGAAACCCTGCTCTACAACAACATTGGTTACGCGACCGGACCAGGGACCCCCAAACAAGTTTACAGTAATTGCTTTCTTCCATTCCTCGAGCCGATCCAACTGCGAGTTGGCTCCGAGGTATTAATTCGCCTGACGTTCACCCAAGGGGCAACAAGTGGCGAGATCAGTTGGCACACCCAATTTGACGTCGACGGCAAGACTGTCGAGTTCGACCAGAGTACATTTTACGGCGAACCGATTTCACTCCAAGCCCTCGCCGGAAGCAGCCAGTAACGACGCGGAGGATCAGCTTCAGATGGAGACTTCTACACTGAGTGAATCAAAGTTCGCTATCAGGGACTATTGCGTACAAATGTGCGCCGATCTACACATTGGCGGCAGCACCCACCGCGCTCCGCCAGCCGACCGACAGATTCAGGATCCAAGCACCAACATCTTGGATCAGTTGGAACACCAAGGCTATTTTGTCGACAGTACTGCCCCCGCAGCGCAACAAGTGCCGAAGCTGGCACGATATGACGAAACGCTTCGCTCACACAATATTGCACCCGTATGGGCATTCATATTCGACGAGTTCTGGGATGTCTTCCTTGACACCGACGACTTGCTTGTCACAATATTGGGCTCTGATTATCAACGTATGCCCGCCTTCTGGGCGTGGCATGTCGACGCTACTAGTGCCAGCTCTGGCTGGACCGCACACAGGGACAATCCTGATGCCTGCGGCAATAATCGGCGTAAGCCCGATGCCCTGACGGTCTGGATACCACTAACAGATGCCACGCCAGAAAATGGCTGCATCTATTTGATCCCAGCTGACAAAGACCCGGGTGCCGGTATACGTGGCGGAGGCAACCTCCGAATTGAGTTGGCTACAATTCGTGCCCTACCGGCTAACGCTGGCTCTACATTGTGCTGGACCCAAGACCTACTTCATTGGGGAGCAAGTAGCAGTTCGCTGGCTACGATGCCCAGAATCAGTCTGTCAGTTGAATTTCAGCGTGGCGACAAACCACCAATCGCAAAGACGGTCTCAGACCCACTACAGCGCCCCAGCTTCGATGAGCGCGTTGAACTCATCCAAGCCCAGCTACGACGGTACAAGCACATGTACGATCCCGCCCGAGCGCGACGAGTCTTCGTGATTGCCGACAAAGATGAATCCGGCACCGCCAAATTACCACCCCCGTTGGTTGCGCCTCAGATATCGATCCACAGTGCGCTCCAGTGCCAGGCATACGCCAGTGCTCTGGCTGGTGTGGGCATCTCAGGGTCGGTCGTTGCAGACAACAACACGGCTGGCGGAATGGGAGCGATGCTCGCGCAAGGACTTGGGGCCCAACGTATTCTAAGAATAAGTTCGATCGACGATCGCCGTTTGCTCGGCCTACCACCTGGACGAACCCAAGCCGTTGACTGGATCGACACTCTCCAGCTCTCAAGTATGAGCAATGTGAAGCAACTCGCTGACGTTATCGTTAGTGACCCTCCGTCGCTCTTGCCATTCGTGGGACAGTATTTGACCGAACTGATTTCAAGACGTGAGCAGCTGCTGTCACCCAACGGGATTATGATACCGAGCCATTCGCGTATCAGATCAGCGGTCGTCGAGATGCCCGAAGTGCATGATGCCCTGTGGGGCTTCGGCCAAGTGGAAACCTGGTCAGGCATCAACCTTGCTGAACTCCAGCTACGAGCCACCAACGCTCCGATGACAATCCATCGGGCCATCGACAAAGACGAGATGCTGACTGCACTAGCTAACTGGACAGAACTCAACTACTCGACAGTCAAATCACCAAACGTTGCCTCGAACGTCGACTTCGTCTTCGACAAAGCTGGCACTGCCCACGGCATAGCTCTCTGGTGCGAAACTGCCCTGCTAGATTCAGCAGACCTTGACAGCTCTATGGAAGACGCTCTGAGCCCGGCCTGCGTTGTCCTACCTTTCAGCCAACCCGTCGCTGTCAATCCCCAAGACACAGCCACCATCTCCGTGCAGGCAGACTTCGTTGCAACTGATTACTTATGGCAATGGAATTCGACTTTCCGTTTTGCCGACACCGATAATCCCGACGTTAGATTCAACCAATCGACGTTCTTCAGCTCACCACCCTTGCCGACACAATTCAAACCCGCATCCACATAGCGCGCCAGCTGACCGCACGTTGGCAGGTAGCGGAAATGACGGAGACCCAAGCCGTTTCAGCACCCCGGTGCCGCGTTGGTGTGCGGCCACTCTGACTTCACGTACGTCACTTGCTCACGCTCCGGCGGCTGAGAGAGTTTCCACTTGGCACAAGATGCCGGGGGCGCTTGCCAGGCGGCTATCTGTCGTTACCAAAACAGCGTCTAGGCTCTCGGCCAGCGCTACGTATGCAGCGTCATAGCTTGTGAGGTTGTTTCGCAACTCCCACATCCTCGGAAAGAGTTGTTCTGTTCCACTGGGAGTCGTGAGCGAAATGTCCAAGCTTAAATAGTCACCCAGGGCCCGAATTGCACCCTCGTGCGAAATATTACCCAAGAGCTCAGTCTTGCGCATCACAGACATTAATTCGTACGCAATCAATGAAGGAGCATGCAACTCTTCACCGGCGACGCGAAATCGAGCCAAGTCTCCATTAGTTCCATAATTCACAAGAACATCGGCGATGACCGATGCATCAACAACAATCACGGCAACTCGCCACGATCTTCTCGAATCCACTGAACTATCTGCTCAGACGTGACCGTACTACCTCCTTTGCGGCGGCCGATACGCTCCAAAATTTCGCGGTTATCGGGACGATCGGCCTCGTCGACGGACGAGATTGCGCTGCCACTGCGGCCCACACGCTCAAAGAGTTCGAAGTAGTTGTCGGGACGATCCGCCTCGTCGACCAACTTCTTGAGGAGATACTGTTGCAGAGATTGACCGGACCGCTTGGCACGTCTGCGCAATTCGGAATGGACTTTTGATGGAACATTCTTGATTTGTATGCTCGTCATAGGTCCATCGTAGCGCCATTTTGGCTCCATCGCAACGGCAGCGCAAACCAGGGCGCCATACTCGTGGGACAGCGGCTGAATCATGATGTGACGAACTTGCTCGCTCATGTCACACGACCATCCGTAAGCTGTCGGCGACAACTTCAACGCTGCTCCGGCGAACCCCGCCGGCGCCTGACCAGAATCGGCGCACCACGTGACCAATCAGATCGACCGGGTCCCCTTGCCCGTAGGTTCCGATATCAAAAGGCGGATCCCATAAGGCAACGGGAACCGACGTGTTCTTGCCGCTGCGCTCGGGGACTCGCAACGAAAAGCTTGCCAGTGTTGAGCCCGACGCAAATGTACGTATCTCGATATCGCCGCTCAGGACACCAAGCAAGACCACCAGATTGCGGCCCTCAAGATCGGCCGGTGTTTTCAGCCCCGGCACTCCTTCGGCAAGACGGCCTTGAACGCTTGTGATCTGTCGGCTGTCGGACTCGCTCTCTTTCAAGTCCGGCACTACAGCTTGTTTAGACATGGCAGACACTTCCCCATTGTCGAATTCTTACACACAAGATAAGCACTTGCGCCTAGGGAGGAAGTTGTGTCTAGCCTGGAAACCATAGCCAAGACCATGAGTCTCTGCGACGACCTCACAATAGCGCTAGGGTGTGACAAAAACCAGAGCGAACAAGGAACAATTTTCACCGATGGAACGCGAAAATCTGCGAGAGAAATCAACAACCAGCCCCAACGTGTCTGAAGTTGGTCCCGGCATGTTCATGATCGATGCACACATGTTCGGCAAACCCGAGCACCTTTCGACTTATGTCTTTACCGAACCGATCCCAACCCTCATTGAACCGGGCCCAACCACGTGTCACGAATACGTCATGGCTGGCCTCGAAGAAATTGGCCTCGATGACCTGGCCCAAATCGCGGTGACTCACATCCATCTCGACCACGCTGGCGGCACAGGCACGCTCGCCAACAGATTCCCCCGAGCCAAAGTCTTCGTACAAGAAAACGGGGCTAGGCATCTTGCCGCCCCGGAGCGCTTACTAGCTTCAGCCACGCGCATTTACGGTGAAGATGGCATGCGTGACCTGTGGGGCGAAATGGTCCCCGTGGCGGCAGAGCGCATCTCCCCTATGACCGATGGAGACCAGATCAATCTCGGCAATGGCCGGCATCTCGACGTCATGTATACCCCCGGCCATGCAAAACACCACATGTCTCTTGTTGATTCCGAAACCGACTATGTGATGGTCGGCGATTCCGTGGGCATTACGTACCCGGGCTACGGCATCGTGCATCCGACCGTGCCGCCGCCAGACATCGACGTCGAGCTCCTCTTATCTCAATTTGGCCGCTACCGGCAACGGCAAGTCAGTGCCCTGGCATTCGCCCACTTTGGGGTCCACCAAGAAGTGGATATGCTCCTCGATGACGCGCAGCGCCGCTTGCGCCTCTGGACCGAGATTGTTGCCGATAATTCAGGCCAGGAACCCGCCCAAATCGGACCAATCATCGAGGAAGCCAACAGAGCTGACCTGCGAGCGGGCGGCCAATCACAAGCAATCGTCGAGCGAATGCAAGCCCGCACCCACTTTCCGACCGAAGCTTCTGGCCTCTTGCGCTATATTCGCAATCGTGCACAAGAATCAGCACAAGCTAGGCTGTAACCAATAAGGCACGACACAGCCAATGCACCTGCTCAACCTCAGACAGTGCAGCCTGACAAGGGGAATTAAATGACTGACATAGAAGCAATCCTCGGCGACGATTTCAAGCAACTTGTCACACACAAGTGCACAACAATTCCCAAAGAGACACTCAATCTGCCCGGGCCCGACTACGTCGAACGAGTTTTCGCCCATACCGACCGTAACGTGACAGTGATGCGCAACTATGCGTCGATCCTGAACCACGGCCGCCTTGCCGGCACCGGCTATGTCTCCATTCTGCCCGTAGACCAAGGTGTCGAACATTCCGCCGCCGCGTCATTTGCCCCTAATCCCGAATATTTTGATCCCGACAATATTTGTCGTCTGGCTTTTGAAGGTGGCTGTAACGCCGTCGCCTCAACACTCGGGGTGCTCGGCTCGGTGGCCCGCCGGTGGGCCCACAAAATCCCTTTCATCTTGAAGCTCAACCACAACGAGTTACTCACCTATCCCAACTCATATGACCAAATCATGTTCGCGTCTGTGAATCAGGCCTTCGAGATGGGTGCAGTCGCCGTCGGCGCCACCTGCTATTGGGGATCAGAAGAGTCCCGCCGTCAACTCCAAGAGATCAGTGAGGCGTTCAGTCTCGCTCACGAACTCGGCATGGTTACCATCCTGTGGTGCTACGTGCGCAATAGCGCCTTTAAGAAGGATGGCGTTGACTACATGTCTTCGGCCGACCTGACCGGCCAAGCCGACCATCTAGGTGTCACGCTTGAGGCCGACATCATCAAACAAAAAGCTCCCACCGTGAGTGCATCGGGCTACAAAGCAATCGGCTTCGGCATGACCAACGATCTCGTCTACAGCGAACTACTAACTGACAATCCGATCGATATGACCCGCTACCAAGTGTTGAACGGATACAACGGACGGATCGGCCTTATCAACTCAGGTGGAGCGTCCGGCAAAAACGACATGCATGAGGCAGTGTTCACAGCCATGGTCAACAAGCGGGCCGGCGGCATGGGGCTGATATCCGGCCGCAAAGCCTTCCAGCGCCCCATGAAAGACGGCATTGTCCTACTCAACGCAATCCAAGACGTCTACGCCGACACGAACGTCACCGTTGCCTAGCGCCCGTTGCACCGCCAGTGCACCCCGTCAGAGTTAGGACGCTGGGCAACTGACGAAACATATGTCAGCAATGGCCCACACCTTTTTGTCAAAGACCTTCGTTGGAACGTGGCGGTCCAGCTTAAACACGGCGTGACGGGCGCGCACAAACCGTTCAAACGTTATTCCACGGCGCTCCAGCTCAGCAACCATCGCCATGTCTTGAGGTGAGCCAGCCGGCAGAACAAATGTCTTGATCTGGTTGACCCTGGGGTCTTGCATCAGAAAGCCCCCACGATTCTCTTCTTCGACAGCTGGTAACATCAAGATGTCTAAATCGGAGTGGACGTCGAGACGATAAGCGAGCCAGTAATCGGCATACGCGCTTGTCACATGCAACCGCTTCAGTTCGGCAATTAGCTCATGGTCAGAGGCAGTTTCGTTGTGGCTGGGAATTCCCCATGTGATGAAGGCCGCCACTGTAAGCGCCAAACAGACCACAAAGACAATCCAGCGCGACAACATCGAACGAGTTGAAGTGGCCACCACCATTACAAGCATGGGAGCGATCGGGAGCAAGTACCGGGCATTCCCAATAAACGCCGTCATGGGTGACAACACGTAAATCATTACGAAACCTGCCAGCGCAAATGCCAACAACCATTGCCGGCGACCTCTACGCAGGAAAAGCAGGTAACAGAGCCCCCCAAGCAGAGCTAGATAGAGCACAATCGTGACGGCGGCTGAGAACGTCCATCCTGCCGCCCAGTTGCACTGTGCGACACTCTCGCAAACGTGAGGCTTTTTCAGCCCCAACAGGTTGGGAAGAGTCTCAAAGAGTAAGCCCCAGAATCTGTTCAGCGGCCCGCTGGGCGCTATGGCACCGATATGCAATGACGCCCAGCCGTGACGCAAGTTATAGACCAGCCAGGGCATAGCCCCGAAAAGGAACGCTGCACCACACAGCAACCATTGCCGAAGCGTTGGCCACTGCTTGACTAGCAAGTAAACTACCGCCGGCACCGCATAGATCAGAGCGAATGGATGCACCCAAAAGGCCAGTCCCATAGCGCAACCAAGTCCCCTAAAATCACGTCGGGATGCCTCGCTGGCTTGGCACAGACGGAACACAAAGAGCCACATCAATAGGCCAAGGATCACGCTCGTCCAAAGAAAGCCATGCTCCCTCATTGACCAGGCCACAGCATAGGGAGGAAAGACAAGAAATAAGACTGCCGCGAATCGCGCCTGGCGCTCAGTCAGCAGCCGTCTCGCCACGCGCCAGATCAGAACAGCAGCGACCAAGTACTCACATAAGGTAAAGGCCCTGAGTACCCACACTGACGCTCCAAACGCGCCAAAGAAAACAGCCAGAAGCATCGGTTCGAGGGAACCACCATATGGTTGACCCCAGAAGAACGTCGTCACATGACCTTCGAGAATGCCCTGGGCCATTAGGCCAACGATGGCTTCATCAGAATTCAAAGTTCCATACGGTGAAAATGCGACAAGCACGCGCAATACAATCGCCGCCAACACAGCGACGACCCAAAATGAAATGTGCAAACTCGACCGGACTTGCTTGCGCTCATAGAACTTAGGGGCAGGCTGCTCAGACGAGTCAACGTTTATTCCGGGCAGTGTTTGTATGGTCATCCCGTCCCAGATTAGTTCGTAAGCCAACTAATGAATCGCCATTGGGCAACTCACATATCATCGATCCGCGTTAGCCAAACGTTGCAGTAGTCAGTACTAGCACCCGTCTCTCACGGAGTCGTATGGCTAATAGATGACGCTAGGCAAGCAAAGAACATAGACAGCGATCGACACAACTGGAAATATCCACCCCTTGGTCCAGCTGCATCGGTATACCCACCCACAGTCGCTGTTGAGTGACCCATAAAATGCGAGCGAAGCCAGGCTCCTGATCTCGATGGCCCTACCCAAGATAGCCTGATCGCTGGATACACACGACTCCTGCAGCCCTCAGTCCCCACGACATTCACGGTGGACAACTTGTCGACGATAATGCAGCATCTAACAAAGTCGACTCAACCACCTCCGGAACCATATACACCACAACAGATGCAGTTTCAAGTCGGTCATGCGCAATCCCCTTAGAGCGCAACGTCCGCTCGGCACAGGATTCCTGAGGTGAACTCTTCAGTACCACGATCGTTGTGGGTTTGCCAGCACTCTTTACCGTTTGAGTAACGAAACGGCCCGAAGACCGGTCGTCATGGGGCGGAGGAGCAAGGATAACCTTCAATTTCGACTCCAACGAAATCTTATAGGCAGTCCAGTAAGGTGCGTACCCACGCGTCACCCCCAGTTTCTCCAAATCCCGGATGACCTGTCTATCGTGTGCTGCCGGATTGTCAGATCCAGGAATAGCATTCCATGCCACAAGCCCGCTCAGGGTCAGCACCAAGACACCGCACCCGACGGCAAACTGCTGCTTCTTGGTCGCGGCAAAACTCGCCAGCAACAAAACCAATACTGGCGCCAGCGTGACCATGTACCTGGGCGTACCCACAAAGAAACTGAACCCTGAAATTGCGTACAGCACACCAAAACACAAACACGTGCCAAACAAGAGTTCACGATGGCGAAAATGTCGAACCATCAACCAACAGAAACCAAACACTATACAGACATAGGCAACGGGCGCCAGGATCGGTACTGACCACCCTCCCCAAATATCGCGGCAGTGGGCGATATCGATGCATATCCCAATCTTCTTGAGTCCCAGGAACTGCGGAATCACGAACCAGAACAACCCCAATATTCGCCCCGCGAGACTACTCGGGGCAGCACCTGCCGCCACGTTCAGTGACGCCCACCCATGCCCCAGATTGTAAACAATCCACGGGGCCGACCCGATAACAAACCCTAGCGCAGCGATCCAACCACCCTTGAGCAGTCGGTAGTTCTTGGCTAACGCATAAACAACACAGGGAATGAGAAACATCAGCACCGAGGGGCTTGACCAAAAGCCGAGCCCAAAGCACAACCCCCACAGCGCAAAGTCGAGCTTGGTTGTTCTCTTGAGTAATCGGAGCGTAAAGAGCATACCTAGGAGCCCAAAAATCATCGCCGCCCAGACAAACAAGTGGGCATGAACCGACAGAACGATTACGTAAGGGCCAAACACGAAATAGATCACAGCAGCAAAAACGGCTTGCGATTCCGAAACCAGATAGCGACCCACCCGCCACACCAATAGGCTCGACACCGCGAATTCAGCGACACTAAATATCACCACTGCTGCCGTGGAAGGTCCAACAATGGCTAAGAAACCCGCCAGAACTATGGATGCCAGGGAACCACCATGGCTCTGTCCCCAAAAGAACACCGAGAAATCACCACGCAAGAAGCCCAGAGATGACAGCGCACTGATGGCGTCATCGGAATCTATTGCCCCCGGCACCGACCTGTACGTCCAAAAACGCAGGAACAGACCCAGGCCAACCAGAAACAAAGCCAACCAAACTCGGTATGACTTCACCATTGATTTCACACGATCAACCGCAGGCAAGATAACCCGCCACCTCCTAGCCTTGAGTCAGGAGCCGCTGCGACTTTCGATCCAAGACAACACTCACTGACATCGGCAAGATAACTAAGCATTGTAGGTCATTCTGGCAATCGAAGGAATTGGGCCGTCGAAACATGGGGCGCTACTACCTTGGCACGCAGAATTACCCACCAGTGACCACCTGCTTCGGT
>JBCKKC010000023.1:0-28431 GCA_038904395.1 Acidimicrobiia bacterium
GATGTCATTGGTCACTTATGGTTCGAAGCCACGAGCAATTGACGAGATCCAGCGGGGCGGCGACGCACTTGTCCGAGCGATCAAAGTCCAGGTAGATACTGATGATTCGCCCGGACAGTTCATATTGAATGGATCAGCTGATTTTCTGACGGTGCCGACAATTTCCGAATCTCTAGCTGGCAGGTCAGTATTTTTTCAGCTGTGGCCGTTTTCTCAAGGGGAATTGAATGGCGGTAGTGACTCGTTCTTGGACCAGCTTGTCGATGATCCCTCTGCGTTCCGGCAGCGTCAAGAATCGACACTGGGTCTTGAGGATTACCTTGATCGTATTTGTGCAGGAGGTTTTCCTGCGGTACGGGTATTGCCCCAAAAGCAGCGGGGAAGATGGTTCAGGGACTATGTCGACTCGATCGTGCAGCGAGACATAAAAGACTTCTCGGGGGCGAAGAAAAGCAATTTGATGCCCAAACTGCTGGCACTCCTCGCAGCTAGAAGTGCTAACGAGTTGATCGTGTCGCATATCCATGCCGATTCTGGTCTAAGCAGTCGGATAACGACCGAAGAATACATCGGCTTTTTGATCATGACTTATCTCGTGCATGAACTGCCAGCCTGGTCTGCGAACCCGACCACAAAGGCCAAGCGGCACCGCAAAATATATGTGACCGACTCAGGGCTTGCCGCCCACTTGTTGCAAAAGACACCTAGTTTGTTGCGTCGCCCGACGGATCCCACCAGGGGCATGCTGATGGAAACATTTGTCGTTAACGAACTGTGTAAGCAGCTGGGCTGGGCGAAGCATGAACACTTAAAGTTGTCTCACTTGCGCGATCGTGGGGGAGCCGAAATTGACGTCATTGTCGAGACGGGCGATGGTGACGTGTACGCCATCGAGGTGAAGGCTTCGCTGTCAGCGTCGCTGAACGACTTCAAGTGGATCAAGAAGCTTGACGAACAATTAGGTGACCGCCTCAAACACGGGATCGTTCTATACGCCGGCAAGAGGCCCTTGAGCTTCGGACCAAAATTTAGCGCCTTGCCAATCTCGTATGTCTGGCAATAGGTCCGCCATGAATGACCTGCAGCAGAGTGACGTGCCCCGAAGTTTTCGGATAGCGAACGAGCACGTTATGTAGCCTACATGCGATGTAGGCTAGTTGCAACGTCATCCGGGTCGTAAGCAGTTTTACATTGATGCGAGATTCATGATCCGAGTGCTACTTCCAAGTACCTGTGCGAGCTCCAACAAATCAGTGGGATCAGTGGTCAAGATATCATCGCCCCGGATTGATGCAGAAACTACGAGACCCGCGTCGACAACGTCGTGTTTGTTAGCAGCTGCACATAGTTGGCCTGCCAAACGACCAATGTCAAAGGTATAAGCCTCGATGATGCTCTGGTTGATTACCTGAGCCATTCGAACGTTTCGAGGGCTACGCCATGCTTGGGCCACAATTGTTGCTGGGATTGTTGCGACAGTTCGGCGCTTGACAGCGACAGACCAAAATGACCAGAACCGCTTATCATCTCTATCGGCGGCAATTAGCGCTCCTGCGTCTAGCGTCAAGCCGGCCATAGTTCCTCCACCGCCGCAAGGTCGGCTGCAGGAAGTAGTCCATGGTCAGCCTCCCACTCCGCGAGAAGTTGCTCGGCCCCGGTGAGCTTGAGCTTGATGTTGGCAGCGTCCGCTAGCCAGCCGGAGACCGAGTTTTGCTGGCGATCTGCAGCATTGGCCACTTCTTCTGCCAGATCAGAACTAAATGAAACAGAAAACTTTGCGACAGTCATACCGCGATCTTACCATCTAACGGCCTACAGTGCAATCGGTCAGTGAAGTCGTTCGCGGATCACCGAATTCAAGGAATAGTTCAAGGTCTTGATGCGTCCGCCACTATCCCACTTACATCCCGTCGGGGCTGTTACTTTCACGTTGAGGGTGTCAGGAGCTGCTGTTGCTTGTGGCTGGAAAATGAGTTCAAGGCTGTGGCCGGGCCGCTGTCGGGGAAGCTTGTACTTGTAGGCAAATTTGACTTGGGCGCCGGCTGGTATTTTGACCAGTCTGGTGAGTGACAGACGATTGTTGACTGGATGCACAAGAGTGGGTGGCCCATTGTCTGTGATGGTTCTCACTGATTTCTCCCCGGATAATTGCATCGAAATTCCCCACCTGTGAGTGAGGCCTTGGACGGCGACTGGGCCAGTCACACTCAAGATTTCCTTGAGGGCGACCTGATCGATACCGATCACGCCATCGACTTTGGTTCCAGTCTGTTGCTCATACATGAGTCGCAGGACGGGACCACTGCCAGTGAAGTCTGGATTATATGGAACATTCTGGTAACGCGCCTGTGCGGCAGCAGACTCTCTGAACCACGGTGGCACGCTGTCATCGGGTTGTATGCCGTTGGTCAATCTAGGGAATTCGCTGACGCTCTTAACGTCCGCAGCTGTGATTCCCCCGCGATTCAAAGTTAGGGGCGCAAGTGAGAGGATGGCTCCTCCATCGGAGCGGAGTTCTCTGACGTTTCGTATGACCACTAAATAGGTGTGATCGCCGTGCTGCTGGGTTAGAGACTGCCACAGCAGCAATGCGCCTATGCCCTTCTGGGTCAAACTGCGCGCCTTGTCGTACAACGTTATGACCTTGCGCGATGTGCCTGTAAGGTAGTGAGGCGCTGAATCGAGAACTCGGGATGCTATTGTAAAGTGTTTGCTGCATGTGGGATGTGCGCTTAGGTTAGCTCTTGGTCTAGGCTGAAGACATGACACACACGAAAGCCCCGCTTGTAGCTGATAGTCCAATCGAAATTTTGGGAACATTTGAGGGCGAAAATGTGCAGCCTCTTGAAGAGTGGCTAGCCGGCATTGAAGCTGCCCCAACGATAGAACTCCCTGAGCCTGCATCAGACTATCCGGAGGAAGAACGTGCTGCCGGGGCCGCATGAAAACGTCGGTACTTGATGCATCCGCTGGCGTCGAGGTCGTGCTCGCTACCGAAGCCGGGAAATTTTTCGCTACCTTCTTGCATGGTAATCGTCTCTATGTGCCGGATCTCTTCTACAGCGAAACTGCTGGCGCAGTCAGACGGCTATCTCATCAAAAAGTAATCACCCTTCCCCAAGCCGAGACCGCCTTTAGTCGTCTGCTCTGCCTAGATGCAATCCGAATTGGAGTCAAGCCTCTTTTGGCTAGAGCGTGGGATCTTAGACATAACTTGACCATTGCCGATGCTATTTACGTGGTTCTAGCCCAAAGTCTGACTGCGCATCTACTCACGGGCGACACGCGATTGGCCAGGGCGTCGCTCCAAAAGACTTCGATTGCATAGTCAGTCATCGCTACCTCCAATGCACTGCGCTCAATGATTCGCCACAGATGTTGGTCGGTCGTATCGTTCACGGGCTGACTGTTTTGATACGCCAAGTATTGTGGATATTCGCCCCCACGAACGGCCGTTGGACCTTGCTGATATAACTGTATCTCGCAGTTGGCCTTGGGCATCTGCGACTGCTGCTAACGCGATTGCAATAGCCCTGAGGTCAGTGGTATCTTCCGGCTCGAGATCCGCAGGATCAAGTGTCTCTAACCATGCTTGGGCTTCGCGGGCTGCTTGTTCTAACTGTTCTTGTGTTCTGGGCATAATTTTTCAGCTCCCTTCTTCCCTATCTGAGCAGGTCATAGAACTTGTCTCTCAATGGCATGGCATGTATTACAACTGGATCATCGTCGGGGTCGGCGATTATGACTTCAAGCAATCGGCCCATGCGGTCGGCACCAATAACGAGCTCCATGTTCCGTGACGAACGTTCGGAATTCTGCACGCACTGCTGCACGGATATCTTCGTCGTCGACTCCATGTTTGCGGGCACTATGAGCGATGTCCACACCGTCAGCATACCCTGTCGCATACCAGGTCGTCAAGGTATCCTGTCTTAGGTCTCGAGGACGCACTCGTTTGATCGGCGAATGGTGAAAGGTCTGGGTAGGGTATCGAGGTGGCAGAAATGTAGGAGCAGATCTAGTGCGAGTAATTGCGGGTAGTGCGAAGGGTAGAAATCTTGTAGCGCCCAAGCCTTCGGGCATTAATTCTCGGTAAGCCATTTGCGCAGGAAGGGGTCGGCTATTTGGTATTGCCCAGTTGTAGGTTCTCGTCGTATTAGTTCGGCTTCGAGTAGAGCGTTTAGGGATCGTTTTACAGATGAAGGATTCGCAAGTCTGACAGATCTTGCAAATTCCCCCGAAAAGGGGCTTTCGGTCGGTGTTTTGGCGAGTTCGAACATGATTCGCCGCTGCCCAACTGCCAGGCGTTCAATTTCTTCGTCGAAACGATCGGCTTCGTGACTGATTGCCTGGGCAAAGGCTGACTCGATGAGTTCTTCATCGTTTTTCTCTACCTTGGCGGTTGCCAGCTCGAATGTTTCGTATGCCAGTCGCTGGATGTTGTTCGGGATGGGCCCGGCGTAAGTTGCCAGGAGGACAGCTACCTCTTGACCGATGGGTCTTTTTCCAGTTTCGAAACGCGACACCAGGTAGTCGATCATGGCGTCTTGTTGGATTGGGCCAAGAGCAAAGCGTTCAGCCATTCCAAATAGTGGTGCCCCCGCCGATAGCGTCAGTCTCTCCATGAGATGACGCTTGGATCCTGCCAGCACAAGTGATACGTTCGGGTACTCGTCGGCTAAGGCCTTGAGCAAGAGTGGCAGCTGTTCATCTAGATCTGTAATGGCTTGAAACTCGTCCAGTACTATTCCTGCAGGTCGCTTTTGCGTTTCGGTTGAAAGCATTGCGTACAGGTCTGAAAGGACGCTCTGCACATCACCAGCGGCCAAAGCCGGCTGGAACGAGAATGATGGTTCGCCGGTCGCTGTCATGGTTACGGTAGGCGTCACGCGCAGCCTGCGTACGAAATCGGCTAGCGCATTTTTCAACCGGTGCCATTTGGCGCCGGGCAAGCGAAATAACTGATTCGCGAGGGTAGATACGAGATCTGCGCTGTCGCGGCTTCGGAGGACGCTGGTCCAGAGCAGTGCAGCATTTTCGGCTACGAGTTCCTCCCTGACACGAAGAAGCAAGGACGTCTTTCCGTAGCGGCGAGGTGACATCACCACGACGTTGACGCCATTTCGGATTCGACTCTTGATCGCGCTTATCTCGCTTGCGCGGCCTGTGAAGAATTCTCCGCTGACGGGGGAGCCGTAGCGAAATGGGTTTCGGTCAAGCATCATCCCGTTATGCTACTACGCATTATGCTAACTCGCATAGTCATGGAGGGAAAAAGGTGTTGCCTCTCAGCATCGTGGCCTGCGGGCGGCTGGAAAGCCCGAGAAACCGCTAGTCGCCGAGAGTGCAATCTGTCAGGTGGAGGCGCTGGCGTATTACCGAATCCAGGGCGTAGTTGAAGGTTGCGATTCGCCCGCCATCATCCCACTTGCATCCAACCGGGGCCGTGACCTTAACGTTGAGGGTGTCTGGCGTTGCGGTTGCTTGTGGTTGAAAGACCAGGTCAAGTTGGTTGTTCTTGACTTGTCGGGGGATGTTGTATTTGAAGTGGACTTGAATTTGGTCGCCGGGAGGCACGTCGACGGGCACTCGTAGGGCGAGGCGGTCATTGATGGCTCTCACTTCTAGATTGGGGTCGTTTCCCGGGCTCATTTGGGCTGTGAGTGGCACATACATGACTAGAACTCCACGATATAGGCCATCATTTGCCTCGCCGAGCACATAGGGATTTGATTCGTTCTGGGATTCGTTTTTGATAGTTAACGATGTGTCAACTATCAGCGTGCCGTCTTTTTTGACTGTGACGGTGTGGTCGATGTGGCGGCGCATCCAGTAGTCGAGCTTGTTGGCCAGATGATTCTGGAGCGAGGGGAACAAATAGTCGTCGCCTCCGGTCGCGAAACTGCCGTCAATACCGGCTTGGCCGGCGAGAAATTGTTCGTGCCCGTCGGCGCTCCAGAACTGGACATGGCCGCCCGACACGGCTCGATCCATGGCTGCCAACAGTTGGCCTTCGGGCCAATCGTTGTTCTGGAGTTTGGCGAACGCGGCCGACCAAATGTCACCAAGCAGTGACTGGCGGGGGCCGCTGTTGTCTATTGTGTACATGTCATGAGATAGGAACGGGGTGATGTTGCCTGCATCAAACTGACGATCTTGTGCGGTGACAGGGCCGATCACGCTTAGCAGTTCTTTGAGGGCCACTGCGTCGATACCGATAACACCATCGGTGTGTGTACCCGACACTCGCTCGTACATGCGCCGCAATGAGGGGCCTGTGCCGGTGAAGTCGGGGCTATATGGGGCGTTTTGGAACCGTCTCAGCCCTGTGTAGTTTGTGAACTCGCGGGTGAACCACTCAGGCACGGTGTCGTCGGGTGGAACGTCTTCAATCAGTTTTGGGAAGTCACTCACACTTTTTACGTCAGAGGTTGTGAACCCGTTGGGTGTGGTAGTAAGCGTGGCGAGTGACAAAACTGAGCCGCCGTCGGCCCGCAACTCGCTCACGTTGCGCACAGCAACCAAATAGGTGTGTTCGCCTTGTTGCGTGGTTAGCGACTGCCAAAGGGAAACTGCTCCGGCGGCTTTGGATGCCATTTGATGAGTCCGATCAAATACCGTTGTAACTTTGCGCGCAATGGGAGTCAAAAATTGGGGGGTGTTCGAATCTAAACGCCGCACGGCCGGCTCTGCAGCCGCCAAGATTGAGTTCACTTTCACAATGGAAGCTTGATCGATTCCGCGTAAGGCCATTTCGGCGTGGTCGGATGCCGCTCGTTTTTGACTCACACTGTTGAGAGCGACACGCCCAGAAGTGACAAGGGCTTGGGCCGTCGTTTCGATATCTAACACGGCCCCGAGGGTGGAGCCAACCAGGGGCAAGCTGCGAGCCGACTTGAGGCCCGGAAAGTAGTCGATAATGAAGTTGGTGGTGTCGAGGTTTCCATTTGCCGAATCAAGAGACGTGCGCAATCCGGCTGGATTAGTTGTGAAGAGTTTCTCGGCCGATACAGCGCCGTCGAGGCTAGAGACTGATCGGCTCGCCATCCAAAGTTCGCCGCCAATTATCACAAACGCAATCGACAATAGCCACGCATAAACGACGACAAGTCCAACTAAACCCCAAGTCACGTTACGGAAAAACTCGCGTTCGAATTGACCGAGCACTACCGATTCACTGGCAGTCGATTCATCGCCACGAGTAACGGGCAAACTAACGAAATCGACTGTTCGGAATCGTGTATGAAACTCAGCAAGGGCCCGCTTGACTAAAACTTGCCACTTCGATGGACTAACCACAACAGCCCCAAACTACTATTCCGACTCTGGCGTGCCAAGTAAGCTCGGGTGCCAACAGACCCTAGGGGTGGGCGCTACACCCTACTCACGAGTCACCGTCTTGACCTTGTGATGAAGGACTTGTCGTGGTCTGCGGTGACTCTGATTGGATCATCTACTAGCGACGGTCATCAACAGCATGGGAGGAGATTACCGGCCGGCCGGGGCGGGCTAATAGGCTGGTGGTAGTACTGGTGGTGGTAGTACTGGTGGTGGTAGTACTGGTGGTGGTTCTGGTGGTGGTTCTGGCGGCACGGCTCCGGCGTTGATGGTATTTTGGGTGGCGTTGATGGCATTTTGGGTGTTGGTGATGGCAGTCTGCGTACTCGCAATGGCAGCATTCAAATTCGCAAGCACCTGGCCGGTAGCAGTCAAAGCAGCGCTCTTGAGGGCCGTCAGCTGAGTCTTCAGGGCAGCCAATGTCGTGTTGAGTTGCGCCATAAGGGCAGCTGCTATCTGCGTCTGGCTTGCTCCCCCGCCCAGGAGGGCAGCAGCTAACTGAGCCTGGAGGGCAGTCGCTGTCGCCTGGAGGGCAGCATTCTCCGCGATCAGCTCAGTAATTCGGGGGCTCAGGGCGAGCGATGTTGCCTGCTTGGTGGTTGTGGTTGCCTGCTTGGTGGTAGCGGTTGCCTGCTTGGTGGTAGCGGCCGCAGCATCAGCTCGGTCGTCAGCGCTATTCGCTCTCACAAGCCCAGCAATGCCCAACGAGGTGCCGACTATACCTACTCCCAGTGCGACCAACCATGGCCTTGACCCTAGCCCTCCTGTCTGTTGGACTGGAAGGGTTAAGGATCGGCCGCGTCTGCCAGCGCCACCGCTTCCGCTGTTCCCTTGTAGTTGAGATTCCGCGAGGGCGTTAGCGGCCTCGAGATTGCTCTTGGTCATTTCGAGCATTGCTATTGAGACTTTGTTGTTGTCGGGGGTGGCGACTACTGCGGAGAACGGCTTAAGCGATACCAACATTGTTTGGGTTGTGACTTGCACTGGATCGGAAACGTCCAGCCTCGCAAGCATTGTTTGTTCGGCTAGGTCGGCGTTGAGTTCGAGAATCTGGCTGATCGCGCTAGTGAGTGGTTCAGATGGCAACGCGGGCAGTTCCTTTGTGAGTGAACTGGTGGCATCCTTTATATCCTTGCCGTTCTTTTTGGCCGTGTCGTTGTTTGAGCTTCCGAGAGTGTCTGCGTACTTGTCTATCACTTTGACCGAGGCGTCGAATGTCTTCTGGTTTGCTGGCGACAGCGTTGTTCCTTTGGCTGGGTCGGGCCCAGAGAGGGTGTAAATCACTATGGCGATAACGGTGACAATTGCACCGAGTACGTATCCGATTCGCTTGCGATGTGGTGTACCCATTTTTACTCCCCCGAGAATTTGGCAACGACCCGGATAAGGCTAGCACTCGTCACTACTCAGAGGGACCACCCACCGCCGACAGCTGCTGCTGATTAGACTGCCTGGCTGTGTCGCGAGTTCGGTAGGTACTTGGAGTCGGGGAGTGCCTTATTGTTTTCTCTGGCTACTTCAATCCAGAGTTCTTTGGCGATCTGTACCTCACGAACTGCCTCTTCAGGTGTAGCGCTAGAGGCTGAGCAGCCTTTTAGGTTAGGAACCGCTGTTATCCATTCTTTGTCTGCGTCACTCCAAAAGACTTCGATTGCATAGTCAGTCATCGCTACCTCCAATGCCTAAATCGTACTTCAGGATTTGTCCTACGAGTTCTTCAAGCTGGTAAGGCTTTGCATCGCCATCCTTTCGAGGCTGTACGTTGTAGCAGGAGGTCTGGGTATGGTATTGAGATGGTACATAATGAGGAGCAGGTGTAGTGCGAGTAATTGCGGGTAGTGCGAAGGGTAGAAAGCTTGTTGCGCCGAAGACGGCTGATGTGAGGCCGGCGATGGATCGGTTCAAGGAGGCCCTGTTTAGTATTTTGTATGATGTGTCAGACCTGAAGGTACTTGATTTGTTTGCCGGAAGCGGAAGTGTCGGGATTGAGGCCTTGAGTCGGGGGGCGGATTCAGCCACTTTTGTTGATTCGAGCGCCCTAGCGATTGCCTCGATCAAGACCAATCTGGACGCATGTAAATTCTCTCAACAGGCAAAAGTGGTCCGCTCGAACGTTGCTGACTTCCTCGACCGCACGTCTCCGCAAGCCTGGGACCTGGTCTTTATTGATCCTCCCTATGCGCTCACAACATCTGACCTCGACCATGTCGCCCTTGGGCTGGGAAAAAAAGGTATGCTGTCGACTGGTGCGCGCCTTGTCTTCGAGCGGGCGCGCAACGATGAAGCGCCGCCACTACCGGAAGGCTATGAAATTACATTGCAACGCAACTATGGCCAGACATCATTGTTTATTGGTGGCGTGAAACAGTAGGCACATAGGGAAGACACCGGAGGCATTGACATTGGAGGCAGGTCTGACGTCAGTAGTAGAGCTGGAACATCATAACCGGAGGGCGCTGTGACTTTGGCATTGTGTCCCGGATCATTCGATCCTGTGACCAATGGGCATCTCGATATTATCGAGCGTGCTGCAAGCCACTTCGAGCATGTGATTGTGGCAATCATTGGCAACCCTTCAAAGGAGCCCTTGTTCACGCTTGAAGAACGCAAGACATTCCTTCTAGACAGCTTGTTCGAGTACGACAACGTCGAGATTGACTCTTTCAATGGCCTTCTAGTCAAATACGCCAAGGCAAGGGGGGTGAATGTAATCGTGAAGGGACTCAGAGCAGTCAGCGATTTCGATTACGAAATCCAAATGGCTCAAATGAACCACCGGCTGACAGGAGTAGATACATTCTTCCTGCCAACCCGCAACGAATATTCATACCTTTCGGCGTCGCTAGTGCGCGAGATCGCCAGCTTCGGCGGTGAGATCGAAGGGGTCGTCCCCGGCCATGTTGAGCTGGCCCTAAAGAAAAGGTTTCCATTATGAACGAGGATCTCAGAGAGGTTGAAGAGACCCTCGAGCAAGTGCGCGAGGCGATCGATACGGCCCGTCCGGTTCCGCTCTCTTCGTCGGTGATGATAAATCGAGAAGAGCTGCTCGCCCAGCTTGACGATGTCTTAGATATGTTGCCCGACGAGTTCCGTAAGGCTCGTTGGGTCGTCAAGGAACGAGAGCAAGTTCTTCTACGGGCGCGGCGTGACGCCGAAGAGATCGTCGCTGCCGCCCGAGAAGAAAGCCGACGGCTGGTCGACCAGCAAGAGGTCGTACGCCGGGCGGCCAAGAGCGCCCAACAACTACTTGAAGAGGCGAAGCAGGCGGCCCGTGAAAAGGTCCTTCAGGCCGAAGACTATATTGACAACCGGTTGAGCCAATTCGGCGAGTCACTCCACCAAGTGCTCGAAACGATTGACGTCGCCCGCGGCAAACTTGCCCGGGGCACAAATACCAATGACGACGATGGCTACGGCGGTCGAGGCCGAGACGAAGTCGAACTAGTCTCAACAGCGACTACCCAAGAGGCGACCTATCGACCCGGTTTCTTCGACCAAGACAACGTGTAGCAAATTCGGAAGGCTCGCTATTAGCATTGTGAACTATGCCAACTAGTTCCGAACTTCAAGTCAATGTTGCCGAAATTCTGCACAAGCCGGGGGTTGATCGACCCCTCGAGGGGGCTTGGGACCTGGCCGGTCTCGAGATTTTGCTTGCTAAGGTCACGGGGCCTGTTCATGCCGACCTGATGCTTGAAGGTGTCATGGAGGGCCTGGTCGTTGCAGGCAGCGTGTCGGCCGAGGTGACTCTGCAGTGTCGTCGCTGCCTCGAGGAAAAGCCAGAAACGGTCGAGGCTACGATTTCTGAGCTGTTCAGTGATGATCCAGTGATCAATGCCGACGACGATGTCTATTCTGTCGACGGTGTCGAAATCGATCTCGAGCAAGTGCTGCGTGACGCGATATTATTAGTGCTTCCGAGCTCTCCTTTGCTGTGTCTGGGTGATCCGAGCGATTGCCCTAATCGTGGCGAAGTATCCGAAGAAGGTCGGGTAGAGTTGGCAGGTCGGCGCACTGATCCCCGCTGGAGCGAATTAAACAAGTTATTTGACGAGTCGCATGGCGCCAATTCGAGCGCCAATGGAACTAAGGATGTTTGATGGCAGTCCCAAAGCAACGTAAATCACGAGCACGATCAAGGGCGAGGCGGGCACAGTGGAAAGCAACAGCATCCACTTACGCTTCTTGTCCACGGTGTCATGAGCCGATCCGACCGCACCATGCATGTGCGAACTGTGGCCAGTACAAGGGTCGCACCGCGATTGAAGTCGGCTAGTCGATAAAAGTTTCTCGTGCCTCGCATTCCCATGGCATTGCAGATATTATGACCGTGCTATGCCGATATGGCTTAGGTTGGGCTTACGACTTGGAGACGTATGCCAGCACAGGCCGGGCTTGCCCCGGCCGGACGAGATGTGATGCGCCGCAAGAGCATTACAAACCTCGCCCAAAAACACTAATCCGAGCGTAGCGAGGCTGTTTTTGAGCGAAATCGCGAAAGGACCGGTTTGAGTGCCGGCTGAAACTCATTCCCACAGAGAAGTATCAGCAGTTGAAGTTAAGCGTGTTGTATTTGAACATGCAGCTGAGGTACTTGACGTCGACCTTGAGCTGGTCACCGAAGACACCGCCCTTCCCGAGGACTCTCTAGCCATTCTTGACTTAGTTCAACTCTCTGAAGAAGAGCTTGCCGACCGCACAGTGGGCCTCGAGCTTGATGACGAGGTTACCGAGTGCGAAACTGTCGGTGATGTGGTCGGGTTTGTGGCCCAGCGTGTTGGAGTGCCTGTTGACTGAGTCGGGCTTGGCAGCAGTTGTTCCGTTCGACAGGATCGAAGACGACTATCTCTCTGAAGTTGCAGTTGTCCGATTAGAAGTAACTATCGGATATCGGTTTTCTCAGCGTAGCTTTCTCTTGAATGCTCTAGCCCACAGGTCTTGGGTTGCCGAGCATCCCGAAACCGAATCCAACGAACGTCTTGAATTTCTTGGTGATGCCGTGTTGGGCATGGTCGTCACCGATGCTCTATATTCTCGCTGGCCTGACTTGGCTGAGGGTGTGTTGGCGAAAGCTCGATCGGCCCTGGTCTCCGCCGAGTTCTTGGCCGACGCGGCTTTCAAACTCGATTTAGGCTCCTTCGTTTTGTTGGGCAAGGGTGAAGCCGTATCGGGTGGTCGTGAGAAGCCTTCGATCGTGGCCGATGCAATCGAGGCACTAATCGGTGCCATCTATCTTGATGGCGGTCTCGATGCTGCCACTCCCTTCGTATTGTCACTTGTGTCTGATGAACTTGACGAAGCCGTCTCGGGCGAGGGCAGTAGAGACTTTAAGACACGTCTTCAAGAGCGCTCTGTTGCGTTTTGGGGTGAACTACCGGTCTATGCCACACTTGCGCACGGTCCAGATCACGCTAAACGCTTTGAGGCGAGTGTCACGATCGGGGGCGAATTGATTGGTCGAGGTGAGGGACGTTCCAAGAAGCAGGCCGAGCAAGATGCGGCCCGCAACGTCTGGGAAGATTACTCGCCCAGATGGCTGGAAGAGAACGTAAAAGGGGACGATGCCGACGGCGAGTGACCGAACGGCCTAGTGTTCCACTTGAGACGAGACGGCTGGATTGTCAGCGGGGCTGATGGAGGATTTTGATGGAGGAGTTGCCGGAAGCGGAAGTTCTACGCCGCGACTTGGAGCGCGATTATGCGGGGCGCAAGGTCAAATCGGTTGATGTAGCCGATGCGTCAGTGGTTTCTCGACAAAAGAACCTTAAGGACTATCTGGGACGCCTCGAAGGAATCAAGGTCAGATCGTTCGAACGCAGGGGCACGATCATCCTCGCCAAACTTGAGTCAGAGGAGTATTGGGTCCTCATGCCGGGTCGAAGCGGAAGAGTGCGGCGCGCCAAACCTGAGACGAGCCCGATCGAAGGCGAAAAAGTCAAGGCGTCATTCGCCTTTACCCAAGGTGTTGGTCTGGCCCTAGTTGACCGCCTCAGCTCTTCCGAATCTTGTGTGTTGGCTAAAGAAGAGCTCGCTGGTTTCGCTCCCTACCGCGACCTTGGTCTTGACCCGCTAGAGAATCCATTGCCATGGCAGCGCTTTGGCCAGATGCTGCTGAAACAACAAGCGAAACTCAAGACGATCTTGACTGACGAAAAGGTGATCGCCGGCGTTGGGTCGGTCTATTCTGACGAGATCCTGTTCCATGCTGGGTTGCGATATGACCGAGTGGCAGAGTCGCTTTCTGCCCACGAGGTGCGTCGCCTATACAGAGCGATCGTTGAGACATTGTCGAAGTCTGTGCGCGCCCGGGGCCTATCGATTGAACCATGGCAACTCGACATGTACGACAAGCCGGGCGAGTTCGCCGCCGAACTAGCCGTCTACGAGCGCACCGGCAAAAACTGCCTTCGGTGTCGCGCCCATGTCGAGCGGATCAAGTTCCAAAAGCGGGCCGTCTTTTATTGCCCCGGCTGCCAATCTTAGGCGGGATGGGGAGCCGTGCTCAGTCATAAGCTGTATGCATTTCATCCCCCTCGTCATCCTGAGGGAGCCGCTAGGCGACCGTGAGGATCCACCGGAGCCTGCCCTGAGCGAGGCGCCAGCCGAGCGTGGGGGCGAAGCCGCAGATCCACCCGTAGAGTCGATCCATCGGAATTGATCGTTACGCTCACAATGTCAAAGGGGCGGGTCCAGCCCCGCAGCCGCCTGTCGAACAGGACTTTCTGCTACTCTGGGCGCCAATGTTTGTTAAATCGTTGCGCGTTAAGGGCTTCAAATCCTTTGCTGATAAGACCGACCTGGAATTCACTCCTGGTATTACGTGTGTTGTCGGTCCGAACGGGTCGGGAAAATCTAATGTGGTCGATGCCCTGGTGTGGGTCTTGGGCGTGCAGGGGGCTCGTCAGCTGCGTGGTGCCAGCATGGAAGATGTCATCTTCTCGGGCACACCAGCGCGGCCCCAGTTGGGTAGGGCCGAGGTTGTCCTCACGCTCGACAATTCGGCCGGGCAGTTTCCGATCGATCTGGCCGAAATCGCTTTGGGTCGTGTTTTGTTTCGCTCGGGTGATAGTCGCTATTCAATCAACGGCGAAGCTTGCCGGTTGGTTGACATTATCGAGCTACTTTCCGATGCGGGTGTCGGGCGTCAGATGCACAACATTGTCGGCCAAGGCCGGGTCGAATCGATTTTGCTTTCCGGGCCCGAGGAGCGGCGCACGATCATCGAGGAAGCTGCCGGCATCTTGAAGCACCGGCGCCGGCGCGAAAAGGCCCTCCGCCAAATTGAATCGGTAGAGGTCGACCTTGTCCGTCTCGGCGACCTCAAACGTGAGCTGATGCGCCAGTTAAAGCCGATCGAACGCCAAGTCGAGGGGGCTCGTCGCTACGAGACTCTGACCACCCAGATGCGGGCACTTAAGTTGTGGCTTGCGGGCCAAGCCATTCGCCGCCACCGAAAACTTTTTGAGGAGCTAACCCAGACAGTCCAATTGTTGCGGGCTCGTCATATGGAACTTGAACAGAAGTTGCGTGCTAACCAGGAAGCGTTTGATCAATCTGACTCGGCAGCCCAGGCCAGCGCTCAAGAGGTTGATGGACTCCGTAACTTGCGAGACCGGGCCGACCGGGTCGTTAACAAACTGGTTTCGTTACAACAACTGTTGCACGAGCGGCTCAACAGTGTCCGTGCCCGTTTGGAGTCGATCGGGGATATGGCCGGTGGCGATGCTGTGAGCATGGGAAGCCGGCTCGAAATCATCCAGGCTGAACTCGTTGAGCTTGAAGAACGGCAAGGTCAACTGGAAGATCAGAATCGAAATCATCAGTTGTCCGTGCAAGGTGCTCAGCGTGAGCGTACCGATTTCGATGCCCAGTGGCGGGCGAGTGGCCTCGATGATGATGACAGGCGTACGGTTCTCGAAACACAGTTGCACACAATGCAGGCTTCAATTGAGCGAGCCAGCAGCGATCTGGCCAGGCTAGAGCAACGTAAAGCCAGCTTGGCCGACCGGTCCCACGGTATCTCTACAGAACTAGCGTCCCTGCAAGAAGCCATGGTTGAGGGCGAGTGGGGTGTCCACGGTGGCGTGCCCGATCCATTGACCGCCCGATTGGGGCGGTTGGAACATTTGCGAACCCACGTTGAGGCCGAGGCGACTGCTATCCAAGACCATCAAGAGAATTGGACCCAACGAAGCGCCCAGTTGCGTGGATGGGCCGACTCATTAGCTGCCCAAAATGCCCAAACGGAGGGACGGCTCAAGGCCGCCGACGAGATCCGCCGACGAATAGGGGAGTGCTCGAGACTCTGTGACGTGATTGAGGTCACTCCGGGTTGGGAAAAGGCGGTGGCCACCGCACTTGGTGATGCTCTGGAGGCTCTTCTCATCCCCACGGGCCAATTACGGACAGCGATTGAGGCTGTTAAATCGGTGATGGGAAGTTACTTGACCGTAGTGTCAGCCGACGCTCTCGTGGAGTTGGGCGGAGTTTCGGAGTGGGAGATTGGAGCGAGGCCACAACCAGGCATGTTCCGTCATTGCGAGGAGCCCGCTCTGGGGCGACAAAGCAACCTAGTCCGTGGCTCAACTCCCGAAGAAGCAGGTCACGGACTAGGTTGCTTCGCTTCGCTCGCAATGACGGAGGGGGGACGGGTCGCTCTGCCCCCAGAGGCTCGTTCCCTGACCGATTTAGTCCGGGCTAAAAGTGGGTCGCATCGGCAGGTGACTCCCGTTCTGGCTCGATATGCCCAGGTGTTTGTATTTGTTGAAGATGCTGCGATAGCTTGCGGGTTAGCCGGTCAAAATCCAACCAACGTTTTCGTAACCCGTGACGGCGACTATTTTCATTGCGCCACATTCAACATTCAAGCGGCCACGGGCGCACATGTGGCCGTTCCGGCGTTGGAACTTCCTGTTGAGAGGCGACAATGGGCGGTCGCTGAAAAGATATCGGCCTCTGTTGAGCTGCGCGTGCAGGCGTTGCGTCGTCAGCTTGACACGCTCAGGGAATCACACAGAGCATCCAAGCAGCAGTTGAATGAGCTTAAGGCGAACCAGGAGGCCAACAAGAAACGAGAGGCGCGCCTAGTCACCGAAGACTCCGACCTCAAGCGGGAACTCGAGGCGATTGACCGACAAGTGAGTGAACTCACAGCAACAATTTCGGGCGAGTCGGCTCGCAAGTCAGAGTTGGAAATTGCCCTGGCAGCGAGTGACCCCCACGAACGGGATCAAATTCGGGCAGAGCTGGAGAGTCGGCGTGCAGAGATTGATCAACGGGTCGTTGAGTTGGCTAACCAAGGTCGGTCTCTTGAGTCTGACAAAGTACGTGTGGCTGAGCGCCGCCGGGCGGTCGACCGTGAGCAACAAGACCTTGAAAATCGCTTGCGCCAACACGCAGAGCGTGCCACCAAACTGGCCTACGACCAAAGCGGTCTCGAACAATCACAGCGCCAACTGGATTTACTACAGGCGCCTCTCTCAGAAGCATTGACTCAAGCTCGTCGGCGCTTCGACCATTTAGCGGACTTATACACGCAGGCCCAGTCGGCCAGAAATGAGGTAAGAGAAGCGTTCGGTCGAGTCCAGGCCGAGCAATCGCAGCTTCGCAACAACACGACTCAGGCTGGCGAGAGTCTGCGGGTCCAAGAGCTGTCATTGGCGGAAGCTCGGTTGCGGCTCGAGGCCGCCGAAGAATTGCCTCAACGTGAGTTGGGCATCGACGTGGCTCAAGCCCTCGCCGCCCAGTTGCCTGAAGAATTTTCGCGAACTGCTGGCTTCGCGGGTATCGATTCGCCTCCCCTAGGCAGGAATTTCGCTACCAGGCCTTCTGCCATTGCGAGCCCTGGCTCTGCAGGGCGTGGCAATCCAGGCTTTACTGCTATTGCGAGCGAAGCGAGCAATTCAGAATGGTTCGAATCTGGAGGTGGACCTGCGGCTTCGCCACAGATGGATCCTCACGCCCTGGCTGGCGCCAGGGCTCAGGATGACGAGAGAGGTGAATGGTTACTCGAGATTGAGGCAGCCGTCTCGGAAGCGCTGGAGCGAGTCGAGCGAGAGTTGCGCAGTCTTGGGCCTGTCAATCCTTTGGCTCTTGAAGAACACAAAGACTTGGCCGCTCGGCGTGACGAGCTCGAGTCGGAGTTGTCAGATGTTGTGGCGGCTAAGAAAGACATCACCAAGGTTGTGCGAGAAGTTGACCGCCAGATCAGCGATATCCTCACCGATGCTTACGCCGATGTTTCCCGCCACTTTTCTGACCTGTTTGCCCTCTTGTTTCCTGGTGGCGAGGGTCGGCTGACGCTAACCGACCCAGAAGAGGTCATGGATACCGGCATCGAACTTGAAGTGCGCCCGAGCGGCAAGACAATGAAACGCCTCTCGTTGCTTTCCGGTGGTGAACGGGCGCTGTGTTCACTGGCCTTTCTGTTCGCCATCTTTCGGGCCCGTCCCAGCCCGTTCTATGTTCTCGATGAGGTCGAAGCGTCACTTGATGATCTCAACTTGCACCGGTTTTGCTTGTTGTTGCGTGAGTTCCGCAAAGATGGCCAAATCCTCGTTGTGACTCACCAAAAGCGCACGATGGAAATTGCCGATGTGCTCTATGGGGTAACCTTGCGCACCGATGGAACTTCGCGGGTGTTGTCCCATAAGATTGCTGAATTAGATCTCACAGACGATGCGTTGGCCCTGCAAGGGTGAGGGCGCTGGCCCTAATACCGCCGGGGCCCATTCTTGCCACGAGGCACACAAAGGTAGACGATGGAACTGTTCATTGTACTGACAATCGCCATGCTGGTAATTGCCGGCATGGCCATTACATATGTGGTCCGGGCCAAGTCGCAGCGGCGATCGCGTCCAGTCGACGCAGCAGAATCAGGGACTGCCCCGCCTGGTCGCAAGGGACGGGGCAAATCCAAGCCTCCGAAACCTCCTCGAAGACGCGCTCCCACGGATCACGATGTTGCTAGCGTAGTTGAAGAGGCTGAGGCCATACTGCGCACCCCTACCGACGATGTCGGTGGTTCCGAAAAGCCTGATGCTGGCAAAGAATCCCACCCGCCTGAGGCGGGTACCGGCGACAAGACCGGTGTCGGCCTGCTCGAGCCGGAATTGCCCAAGGACACGCTGGCGCCAGGCACCCTCGATTTCGGCATTGCCGAAGTGGCCGAACCTCCCGTCGTGGAACGCCCCACGTTTCGTGAGCGTCTCGGTCGCACCCGCAAGGCTCTCGGTGACAAGCTGGCTGATATCCGGATGCGCCGCAAAATTGATGATGAGGTTTGGGACGAACTGGAAGAGATGCTGATACTGGCTGACGTGGGGGCCACTGTTAGCGCTGATCTAGTAGAGGCCACCCGCGTTATTGCTCGTGATGAGCGAGCAACCGAAGCTGATCAGGTTGTCACCGCACTGCGTAACGTGATGGTGCAACAACTCGAAGGATCAGACCGGGCTCTTAGTACTAATCCGGATGGGCCTACCGTGTGGTTAGTTGTGGGGGTAAACGGAACCGGAAAGACTACAACGATCGGCAAGCTTGCGTACTTGCACCATACCGAAGGTCAACAGGTCGTCTTGGCTGCGGCCGACACTTTTAGGGCTGCGGCAACCGAGCAGCTGCGCCATTGGGCCGACCGTTCCAGTGGCGAGCTGATCGCTGGTTATGAAGGATCCGATCCCGGATCAATCGTGTTTGATGCCGTAAGTTTCGCTCGTGCCAAGGGATCTGATCTTCTCTTGGTCGACACCGCGGGCCGTTTGCATACCAAAGTCAACCTCATGGAAGAACTGAAAAAGATTCGACGCGTGGCCGAATCTGCCGGAGGCGCACCCCAAGAAGTACTGCTAGTCCTCGATGCCACTACCGGCCAAAACGGCCTAGCCCAGGCACGTGGCTTTGCCGCGGCTGCCGGCGTCACGGGTGTCGTGCTCACCAAGCTAGATGGCACCGCCAAAGGGGGCATCGCCTTTGCAATCGAGCAAGAATTCGGAATTCCGATCAAGCTCGTCGGCCTGGGCGAAAGCGCCCAAGATCTGGTGCCCTTCGTGCCCCACGAATTTGTCGATGCCCTCTTTTCCTAGATGATTAGTTCTAAGGGGTGGCACAACGATCGTCATTGCGAGGAACGAAGCAATCCAGGCTTTACTGTGTTGCGACGCGAAGCGAGCAAACCAAATGGCTCGAATCTGAGGGTGGACCTGCGGCTTCGCCACAGACCCTGGATTGCTTCGTCGCCCCAGAGCCGGCTCCTCGCAATGACGACAGGTCTGGGAACACCCAGGCCTTCGTCAGGACACCCCTTGGAACTAATCATCTAGAGTCCAGATCTGGCACCCCCAGACAAGTGACTCACTTGTGCGTAGGCGGTGGCTTGTAGTGGTGGCTTGGGCAGCTTTCTGGGAATCCCGGGGTCACATCGGGCAGAATCGTTGTTCGGAATTCTGGCTTGGTCAGGCTAAGCAACGGGTTGGGGAAGCCTCCACTGCCATAATTTTCGCCATAGGGCATCGAGTATGACGGCGTCCAGTGCCTTAACACTTCGCTGTAGAGGCTGTAGCCGAGGTTAGGGAAGCCTTCGGGAGTCGGGCGAGCTTCACCAAAAGGTGGTTGATTAAGGAAGGAAGTATTGTTATAGCTATTGGGGAATTTGCCGCCCCAGTAGCCTGAGGTAAATCCGCTGATGAGGTCTCGATAGATCGACCCATAGACGTCATTCTCTGACGGCTTGGGTGTGCCGGCCGGGGCTTGGACGGGGCGGTTCACAGTAGTGCCGTCGGTATCCGTGACAGCGTAGGCACCTGCTTGGTTATATACCCCTGGCGCAAGGCCTTGTTCTATATGGTTTGTGTCATTAAAGATTTTATCGAATGAGTCTTGAGCAGTGAATGTTTTGCCAGGCCTGGCGTTGGTTCCTGCTCGATCGATCGCTGCAATCGTGCCGTTCAGGGTGAGTAATCCGTCTTGCGCCATCGAGCCTTTATAGCTGTAGTATCCCGTTTGGTTGGGAAACTCGGCATTGCCGAACGATCCGACGATGGTGATTTCGTGACCCTTGATCGAGTCAACGTAAGGTTTCATGTCCGGCCACGGCTGTGTTGGGAAGGTAGGGATCGCAGTCTTGGCTGGCGAAATGACACGCAGGAAGTTGTCAATCGTGTGTGGGGCGCCCGCCTTGTACATGATCGCGGAATTGATGTTGTTCGTGCTATTCGGATAATCCTTCTTATACCGATCGAATGACTTTTGGAAGTCAGCCAGGATACAGTCAGTTCCGGCGCTGAACCCTCTTGAGTCGGCGACGGTGCGATCGGCATTAATGGTGGCAACCTCAATCGGAATGCTATATGCGTCGACATTGGTGAAGTCGGCATCGCCCGGATAGGAGAACTCAGTATTGGCGAAGCGCACCTGTGATGTGTTGGGGTCAGGCCGCGGTTTTTCGCAGCCGTCGCCACCAAGTCCGACAGGTTCACCATATGAAATCCACACCACACCGGCTGGAGCGGGGGGATCGACGCTGACAGCATACGTATTAGGTTGGCCAGGCACGGGCTCGTAATCGGTTAATTTCTTGTTGGGTTTCAAGATGCACGTGTTCTTGTAGGTAATTCCCAGAAATATCGAATCATCAGGCCGGCCCGATTTATTGACGAAACTCATCACCATTGGCTCCGATTTGGTGCAACCGTCACCACTTCTTACAGTGCCGTCGGTCCAAGTTGTAAAGTAACATTTCACCGTGGCGAAGTTGGTGTTCAAGTTGGCCCCAGTCAGATTTGCCCC
Source organism: Acidimicrobiia bacterium (assembly GCA_038904395.1). Taxonomy (GTDB): domain Bacteria; phylum Actinomycetota; class Acidimicrobiia; order UBA2766; family UBA2766; genus JBCKKC01. The sequence continues at coordinate 21,124 of JBCKKC010000023.1, forward strand.
GGTCATATCCACTTTATCGAGTGTGGCTCCCTCGAACGTGCCGCCGGGGACCCTCGTGCCAACGAGATGGGCATCCTTCAGATGCGCACCATTGAAGGCCCCTTGAGGTAGATAGCTGTGGTTTAGCTTGGCGCCTTCAAGGTGAGCGTTAGTCCAAGTCGACCCGACTGACACGTCTTTATCTTCAGCGGTCTTGCGCGTGACAAGGACGGCTGCGGAATCCGTCAGATCAGCCCCCTCGAGGTGTGCTCCAGTTAGGGTTGCGCCATCGAACCTTGCGAATTTGAGATCGGCTCCGCTGAGATTCCGGCCCGCTAGGTTAGCCAGTGTAAAGATTGCCCCTTTGAGTTTGAGGTTGGCCTTGGCAGGAAACGTTACGCCAGTTAGATCTTTGTTGGTGCAGTCGGCGGCGCCCGGATGAGACACGGAGGCGCCCGGATGAGACACGGGGTCTTGTGTGGTACATCCGAGGGGAATGTAGTGGTCGCTCTTCTCGCCTTGCACGGTGGTCTTTGCCGACTGGCATGCGGCGGCAAGCAAAGTTGCCACGGCCAGAATTATGACTGCCTTAGATATGGCCTTCTTCATGGGCTCATCCCTCGCTTCCCCCTGGACGGGACCCAGAACTCATCGTGCCGAGATTTAGCACTACGATACTAACCGTCGGCGTCACTGAGCGTGAACTTAAGAGAATCTTTGTGAAAACTGGGGTCAAGCCTGTTTCGGCTGAGTTGGAGCGCAATGAGCAGTAATCGAGTCTGAATAGTGAGGCGTCGGAAGGAGTCTCCGCCTTTCCAGCATTTTCCGTATATATTCAATAGACGTGCTGTGAGGCCGTCGGGTCGCCTCACGCACTAAACATCTCCCCACTAACAGTGATCATCCCAGACCGCCATGGCGGCCTTTACATAGCCGATGTGCACCACCAGTGTGTTCGCTATGTTGATCGCCGTGGTGTGATCGCAGCTGTTGCTGGTGCCGGCGCTGGCTGGGGCTATGGAGGCGATGGACGTTTGGCAACATCAGAAGACGTTTTGATGCATTGGCCATCAACCGTGGCAATTCATCCTGACGGCAGCCTTCTCATCGTAGACTCATGCAACCGCTGTATTCGCCGAGTCTCTTGACGCCATTGAGGAACGGCGAGAATCGCTCCGAACTGTAGAGGCCAACCGCATACTCTTTGGTAATAGGTTTTAAAAACTTGTGTGGCATGCTCCACCCACCGTGTGCACGCTCGAGCTCCCGCTGAAAGGTCAACTGAGGCTAATGTTCGACACTCTATCTGACAGATTGCAAGGGATATTCGGCAAGCTCAAGTCCAAGGGGCGACTCTCCGAGGCTGATATCGACGCTGCCTTGCGTGAGGTACGCTTAGCCTTGCTCGAGGCCGACGTCAACTTCAAGGTTGTCAAGAAATTCGTCGTCGACGTCAAAGAGCGGGCGTTGACATCTGAAGTTTCCAAGAGTTTGTCGCCGGTCCAGCAAGTCATCAAGATCGTAAGTGACGAACTGGTGCAAATTCTCGGTGGCGCTACCGAGAAACTGAAGCTAGCGCCGGCTCCCCCCACGGTCATCCTTACTGCCGGCCTGCAAGGGTCAGGGAAGACGACCGCCTGTGCCAAGCTGGCCGCGCATCTAAAGAGCAAGGGCAACAATCCGTTGTTGGTCGCGTGTGACTTGCAACGTCCGGCTGCTGTCACTCAGTTGCAAGTAATGGGCGAAAAGGCCGATGTGCCAGTTTTCGCAGAGGGGGCACATCTGGGCGGTGACCCGGTAGCTGTGGCAGCCAACGGTGTTGCTTACGCTCGGAGCCTCGGTCGTGACGTCGTGATTGTTGACACCGCTGGACGTCTCGCCATCGATACCGATCTCATGGCGCAACTGTCTCACATAATCGCGGCAGTGAACCCCCACGTTACGTTGCTCGTCGTCGATGCCATGATTGGTCAGGATGCTGTCACGACCGCTGAGCATTTCAACCGAGAGATTCCAATCGACGGTGTGGTGCTGACCAAACTCGATGGTGACGCCCGCGGTGGTGCTGCTCTTTCGGTGCGCGAAGTGGTCGGCAAGCCGATCTTTTTTGCCAGTACAGGCGAGAAGATCGAAGACTTTGAGACGTTCCATCCCGACCGCTTGGCCGGCAGGATTTTGGGCATGGGCGACATGCTCACCCTCATCGAAAGAGCTGAGGCCGCTTTCGATGTCGATCAAGCCAAAGAGATGGAAGAAAAGTTACGCAAGTCAACTTTCACGCTCGAAGACTTCCTTTCTCAGATGCAGCAAGTGAAAAAGATGGGTCCTCTTACTCAAGTGCTGGGCATGATTCCAGGTCTGGGAAGCCAGCTCAAGGGGGTCGATCTGGACGAACGCGAGATGGTCAAGATCGAGTGCATTATCCAATCGATGACCCCGCACGAACGTAACGATCCGGCGGTGATAAAAAATAGTCGCAGACACCGAATCGCTAAGGGCTCCGGCACGACAGTTCAAGATGTAAACTCTCTCTTGCGTGAGTTCAAGTCTGTCCAACAGATGATGAAAGGTCTGATGGGCGGCAAAAAGGGTAAGATGCTGCGCAACATGAAAGATCTGGGTCTTCCCGACGCCGCTCAACTTTCCGGTGGCCGATCACCCTTCGATTTGTAGAGGCGTTAGGGCCGCTGGGCATGCAGGTTCCCCCTCCGTCATCCTGAGCCCTGGCGTCAGCCAGGGCGTGAGGATCCATGGTCCGGCATCCGTTCACGCCGCTCCTCACGTCCCTACGAGCGAAGCGAGCAATTCGAAATGGATCGAACGCCGTATTCGAATCAATGACGTTTGACGGGCAGCTGGCTGGTAGAGTATTTAGATCTCGTTGTGTTGCGATTTGAAACATTGCAGAGAATTTTGACTCCTGGGTTACGTCGTGAAATCCGAATTCGCGCTTTACCTGGGATCGCTTTTGAAAGGAGCTTCGATGGCAGTAAAAATCCGCCTTATGCGTACAGGAAAAAAGAAGCAACCAACCTATCGAGTGGTTGCCGCCGACGCACGCAGTCCTCGTGATGGTCGATTCATCGAGATTTTGGGTCACTATGATCCACGCACCGAACCATCCACAATTTCTATAGATAACGAGAAGGCTGTGGCTTGGCTGCGCAAGGGTGCCCAACCTACCGCGGCGTGCGTCAAACTGCTTGAAATCAGTGGCGCGGCCGAGGACTTCAAGTCGGCATGAGTGGCCAGACCGGCGAATCTGGCGCCGTAGAGCCCGACAAAGTGGCTCCGGATACCGATACCGAACCTGATGGCAGTGATCAGGCCCAAAATACCGCAGGACCAGCCGAATCTGAGCCGACTGCCAGCGACGACAATACTCAGGGAGATACTAAGGCCATGGCCGACACAACCGGTGCCGAGATTGATCAGGCGCAAGTAGACGCAACTAGCGACGAAGCGCAAGTCGACGGTGACGCTGAACTCGAGCTCCAAGACGATGCCCAGGAACTTGTTGACGGGGAAGACCTTGTCAGCGACGATGACCTCGAAGAGTTCGACGATGAATTCGATGACGCAACGTGTGCTGAGCGTGTCCTAGAGACTTGTCTTCGAGCCATCGTTGATGCACCTGACGAGATCGACATCGAAGTCGACGAGCACGATCGCCGCATGGTTTTGCACGTCCGTGTTGCGGCCGATGACATGGGCAAAATTATCGGCAAGCGGGGCCGTGTTGCCAACGCATTGCGAACCTTAGTCAAGGCCGCTGGTGCTCGTGACGGACTTGGGGCTTCAGTCGAGATCGATGACTGAGCCTGACGCTTTTCTTGTTGTCGGCAGAGTGCTGCGACCACATGGTATTCGTGGGCTGGTAATCGTAGGCAGCTTGACCAATCAACCGCATCGCTTCGATGTTGGCAATCAGCTTTTGGCCGGTCCAGAACGGCTGCCTGTGACTATTAAATCTGTCCAGCCCTACAAGGGCAAGCTGATGATGTCTTTCAAGGAAGTTAATGGTATTGAGCAGGCCGCAAGCTGCCGGCACTATGACCTGGCGATACCAAGCAGCGAAGCCGGATTGCCGCCCGAGGGTGAAGTCTGGGCCTATGCACTTGAGGGTTTGCCCGTGGTCGATGAGGCAGGCTCGACAGTAGCGACAGCTGTGGCAGTGGTAGACAATCCGGCACACGAACTCCTCCACTGTAAGGATTTGGCCGGCCGAGAGTTTTTTGTGCCGATGGTGTCGGAATTTATCGCACCGATTGCGCCAGGAGCCACCCAGATCACCATTTTCCCGATCGAGGGCATGCTTCCCGACGACGAGCCTGAAACCTCAAGCCCTGGCTGACGCCAGGGCTCAGGATGACGGGGTGAGGTGAATGGTTCCTATGAAGATCGACGTTCTATCCATTTTTCCTGACCTGATTAGGGGATATACCCGAGAGAGCTTGTTGGGCCGAGCGATTGAAACAGGCCTGGTTGATTTAGCCGTGACTGACATCCGGGATTTCGCTGGCGGACCGCACAGGCAAGTCGACGACACGGTTTATGGTGGCGGTCCGGGTATGGTCCTCAAAGCCGATGTTGTCGCCGCTGCTCTAGATTCTGTCCTGGCTGTTGGTCCTCGTGATCCCGTCGCTCCCGCAGGGCAGCCACCCGCAGGGCAGCCACCCGCAGGGCAGCCACCCGCAGGGCAAGCCGGTGGTGGGGCACTTTCGCAGCGTCGCATCTTGTTGTCGCCGACGGGCCAACCTCTCGACCATCTCCTCATGCATGAACTATCGAGTGTTGACTCCTTGGTGTTGGTGTGCGGCCGATATGAGGGTGTCGATCAGCGTCTCGTCGATGAGTATGACCTAGAGACCGTTTCGATCGGAGACTACGTACTTGCCGGCGGCGAGCTGCCGGCACTTGTGCTCATCGAAGGGGTGACCCGACTTATCCCCGGGGTTATGGGTAATGAGTGTTCTCCTATGATAGAGTCTTTTGAATCAGGTCTGCTCGAGCCGCCGTGCTATACCCGACCAGCAGTTTGGCGTGGGAGATCTGTGCCTGATGTACTTCGTAGTGGGAACCACTTGGCCATCGAGAGTTGGCGGCGCAGTGAGGCTTTACGTCTTACCGCTCAAATGCGGCCCGATCTACTGAGACGTGCGATTGCAGACGGGGTGGTGACGCCGGGCGAGAACGGGGAGACTCGTTAGCCTCCACGTTAACCCTCAAAGAACGGGGCTAGAGCCCTTCCGCTGATGATAAAATTCATGGTCAGTTTTCTTAAGGAGCCAAGATGAACATCATTGATGTTATCGATAATCAGTATTTGCGCACAGTGCCGGAATTTGCGCCCGGCGACACAGTAAAAGTCAGTGTGAAAGTTTCCGAAGGTGGCCGCGAGCGCGTGCAGGCTTTCCAGGGTGTCGTTATGCGGCGCCAGGGCTCAAGCATCCGCGAGACCTTCACTGTCCGTAAAGTCAGTTTCGGAGTCGGTGTTGAGCGTACGTTCCCGGTCCACTCGCCAGTAATCGAGAAGATCGAAGTGCTCAGCAAGGGTGCTGTCAGGCGGGCTAAGTTGTACTATTTGCGTGATCGTGTTGGTAAAGCAGCCAAGATCAAAGAAAAGCGTTTCACCTGATCGCACATCTTGGCGATTAGCGACTAGCGGGTTTGGGGGAATCGATGGCGGCCAGCGATGAGACGCCCAAGGAACGCAAGGCCGAATCCGAAATTCCCCACCCTCAGTCAAGCGGAGATTCCTCTGTCGATGCGGTTGCATCGGCGCCGCAGGAAGATCACACAGTAGCCGACATGTCACACGATGGAGTGGCCACCGGGCCCCGGTCGGACGCTATCGGGCCAGATCAAGCTCCGCCCAAAGATAGTGGTAAATCGGCCAAGGAATCAGGCGGCCTCTGGGGTTTTTTGCGTGAGCTCTTGGTGCTCCTGCTTATCGGCTTTATTGTCGTCGTCTTCGTCAGGTCTTTTCTGGTTCTGGCCTTCTACATCCCGTCTGGCTCAATGGAAAAGACGCTCGAGATTAACGATCGAGTCCTTGTCAACAAGCAGTCCTATCTTTTTGGTGATCCGCAGCGGGGCAATATTGTCGTGTTTCGCAACTGGTATGACGTCGGGGCCGATGTGCCCGGGCAGTCTATTGGTGAATACGTAGTGAATGCTTTTCGCGAAGGGTTGGGTTTGACTGAAGAAGGCCATCAAGATCTGATCAAACGAGTAATTGGCCTGCCCGGAGAAACAGTTCAAGTCAAGAACAGTCGAGTGTATATCAACGGCCGATTACTCGATGAACCCGATGTTTATATTAATGGGCGTGACCCGCTGGCGAATTTCGGTCCGGCCAAAGTGCCCAAAGGCAAGTACTTTGTATTGGGGGACCATCGCAACGACTCCGGCGACTCTCGGCGCGTACCTGGTGGTCTCTTTGTCGACAAGGATGCCATTGTCGGGCGGGCCTTTTTACGAATATGGCCGTTCGATAGGTTTGGCAGCCTCGGCAAGCCGCCGGTTTTTGAAGGAGAAGCTAAGTGAGCGCAGAAGAAGAACTCGAACAGTACGAGACCGAGATCGAATTGGCTCTGTACAAAGAGTATCGAGACGTTCTGCCCATGTTTCACTACGTGGTCGAGACAGAACGTCGTTTCTATCTTTCCAACAATGTCGACATGCAAGTGCGAAATGCTGACGGCCGGGTCTACTTTGAGCTCAAGCTAGAAGACGCTTGGGTGTGGGATATGTACAGGCCGGCCCGATTTGTCGCCCAGGTGCGGGTTGTCACGTTCCGCGATGTCAATATCGAAGAACTAGCGGGCAAAGAGTACTAGCTGATTAGTGCCAAGAGGTGCCACAACGATCGTCATTGCGAGCCCTGGGCTTTGACAGGACGTGGCAATCCAGACTTCACATATTTGCGGGCGAAGCCCGCAGTCAATTGAGCCCACGCTATGTCAATGAAGCTTGGTCGAGCAGGTGAGCGTCTCGCTCGTCAACACTTAGAACACGTTGGCGTTGAAGTGATCGCGTGTAACTGGCGGTGCCCCGAAGGCGAAATCGATCTTATTGGTTTGGAGACCGTGCGTGGGCATCAAGAGTTGGTCTTTTTTGAGGTCAAGACCCGCAGCAGTACGGAGTGGGGCGAGCCGGGCGAAGCGGTCAATTTCAAAAAGCAACAGCGGATCAGGTCGGTAGCAGCGAGTTTTCTAGGCACGGTAGGGTCTCATGGCGATTGGCATGAGTGCAGGTTCGACGTGGTGGAAGTTCATGTTCGGGCCGGCCGTGCTCGGGTTGAGCACATTCGTGATGCCTTCTAGA
>JBCKKC010000024.1:0-26994 GCA_038904395.1 Acidimicrobiia bacterium
CGACGGATATTCTCAAAGAGCTCCACTCTCAACATCTCACTTCCCCCTACCTAAGTGATAATTTCGACCACCTAGAGTAGGGAATTTGAGGCCGGGGGTGGGGCCAATTCAAAATTGTAAACGGTCACGTAATTCCCCACTCGTTGGGCGGGATTTTCCCCACTTAGTTGGCCAAGTAATTCCCCACGTGGTTGGTCAAGTTATTCCCCAGTGGTGTGTGCTGGTTGGCACTGGTTTGGGGGTCCCTGCCTGGTTCCTTGCCTTATAGAAGAATTGTCCCTTTATTGACTGAATTAGTTAGTGAGGGGGCTGTCATGGCGAGGAGAGTGTTCGAGATGGTAGATATTGTCGAAATTCTTGTGCATTGGTATGCAGGCCGGCCGGTGACGGAGGTAGCCGAGAGTCTTGGCGTGGATCGCAAGACTGTCCGTAAGTATGTCGCTAAGGCGAAGGCTGCTGGTATTAGTCCTGGTGTGGGTCATGTTATGTCTCGCCGGGATTGGGCGGCGCTTGTGCGGGAGTGGTTCCCTGAGATCGTTGATGTCGGGTTGCGTTCTGATACTTTCGTTGAGTGTGATCGATATCGCGATTTGGTGCGGGAGTTGTTGGAAGCTGGCTGTAGCGTGTCAACGATCTGGCAGCGTCTGGCCGATGAGCATGGTTTGGGTGCGTCTCGACGATCGTTGGGACGTTATGTTGATGCGGCTTTGTCGGAGTCGAAACGCTCGAGGGTGACGGTCCGTAAACCTGTTCCGCCGCCGGGCGCTGAGGGCCAGGTCGATTACGCCTATTTGGGTGAGTGGTATGATCCGTCCAGTGGCAAAAGGCGGCGTGTGTGGGCGTTCCTGTTGACGTTGGGAGCGAGCCGACACATGTTCGTTCGCCCTGTCGTGTCAATGAATCAGAGCGAGTGGATTCGGGCTCATGTTGAGGCTTTCACTTTTTTTGGTGGTGCACCCCGCCGGATAGTGTCAGATAACCTCAAGACTGGGGTTATCAAAGCTGATTGGTATGACCCGAAACTCAATGTTGGCTATGCTGAGCTCGCTCAATATTATGGCGTATTGATTGACCCGGCTCGTGCTGCCAAACCAAAAGATAAACCCCTTGTCGAGCGGATGGTCCAATATTGCCGGGATAGCTTCTGGCGGGGTCGACGTCCTGATTATTGGTTTTCTCTAGCCGATATGCAACAACACGCACTCGATTGGTGCACACAAATAGCAGGCAATCGCGCCTGCCGGCCTCTAGGTGGCGCTAGGCCACTCCAAGTGTTCAAAAGGGTTGAGGCGTCGGCGCTGTTGGCGTTACCGGCAGAGCCTTACGAGGTAGCTGACTGGTCGAGAGTGACTGTCGGGCGTGATAGCCATATCAGTGTTGGTGGCAGCCTATATTCGGTGCCGTTCCAATATTTAGGTGACACAGTAGATGCTCGACTCTCCGATAAGGCGTTACGGGTCTATATCGAGGGTGATCTCATCAAAACCCATCTGCGCGTTATCAAAGGCCAGAGGCAAACAGATCTCGCTGATTATCCACCTGAGAAAGTGGCGTTCTTGCAGCAGAGCCCCCAATGGTGCCAGCGAGAAGCAGCAAAAATAGGTGCAGCCTGCTACCAGAGTGTCACTGAACTCCTCGCTAGCCAAACACACTCACGTCTAAGGCAAGCACAAAGAATTGTCGCGCTCAAAAGGCGATACGGTCCCCAACGACTCGACCAAGCCTGCGATAGAGCTATCGCTGCTGGAGACCCAACATATCGCACAATCAAAGGGATTCTAGCAGCCAACCTCGAGAATGATTCCCCACTAGACCAGCCGTCAATATCGGACACGCCAGCATACCTACACGGCCCTGAGGGCCTCTTCCATGTCAACAATCGCAGCACGGGGGTTATCTAATGGCCATACAAACTCAACTAACCAAAACATTAAGGGCGCTGCACTTAGGCGGCATGCTCGACACCCTAGACGCCCGCCTCACCCAAGCCAGAGCCGGGGATCTAGGACACCTCGAGTTTCTAGAAGCACTCTGTGAAGACGAAATCAGTCGCCGCAGAACCAACGCCATCCGACGGAAACTCCAAAAAGCCCAATTCGAGACCCAATGCACCATCGAAGACTTCGATTTCTCATACAACCCGAAAATTCCGGCAGCCCAGATCAGGGACCTAGCCACACTACAATTCTGCCAAAATCACGAATCGGTGATCCTATACGGCCCCGTCGGCACAGGCAAAACCCACATAGCCCAAGCGCTAGGCCACAACGCATGCCGTCGAGGCTTCAACACAAAATTCGCTAAAACCTCCAGACTCTTCAACGACCTCGCAGGCGGCCACGCCGACAACACATGGAACCAACGGCTCAAAGACTGGGCCAAACCAGACGTACTCATCCTCGACGACTTCGCTATCAGAGACTTCACCCCCACCCAAGCAGACGACCTGTACGAACTCATCTGCGAAAGAAACCACCACAAAAGCATCATCCTCACCAGCAACCGAGAACCCAAAACCTGGTACAACCTATTCCCCAACCCAGTCGTCGCCGAAGGCGCACTAGACCGGCTAATCAACACCAGTCACCACATCCAAATGCCAGGCAAAAGCTACCGGCCCAACCAACGCCCACACAACAACGACCCCCCACCAACCAACACATCGCCAACCAACTCTGACCACTAACCCAAGAAAGGAACAGACATGCACAAAACGGTCAACCCACTGGGAGTGCCCCCACAATCCGAAATAGTCCCACACGCACCATATAGGCAAATTGGACCGGCAAGAAGCATCACCCCACCCGAACCCGAGCAAAAGGAGAAAATGCTAACCTAAAACTTACGGAACCAGGTGGGGAATAACTTGACCAATCACGTGGGGAATTACGTGACCGTTCACAAAAATGTCAAAACACCGTCAACTGGGGCCGAATCAAACTGCCCTTCCCACGCCGACGGCTTCATCCCCATCGATCTGCCCTAGCGGCGTCGAATAGATCCAAACACGCATTGCCAGACCAAGCAGCAAACCGGTCACCAAAAACACAAGCAACCAGCGACTCTCGCTCCAACGTGGCGAGGAATCAGACCTCCTGAGGCGACTGGACGTCGGGAGAGGTTCGCTTAGTTCGAGTTGAGGTTCAAGCAAATAGTCGCCCACTGATATTTCCTCGCCAGGTACCGACCACTGAGAGAGCCGAACTATAGATACTAACTGTCAGAACTCAGCAAGGAATGCCAACCTACCAAAAAGAAAAGGGCCCCACGAATGGGACCCTTTTCTAGTAAAAACCCGGCGACTACCTACTCTCCCGGGACGTCTCCATCCCAGTACCATCGGCCATGACAGTCTTAACTTCTGTGTTCGGAATGGGAACAGGTGTGGCCCTGTCTGTATAGCCACCGGAAACTTTTAAATTTTCAAACCTATGCCGGTCAGAGACCGGCGCTACGCCTCAAGAATTGTATAACGAGCACAGACATTTATTGATATAAGTGTGAAACCCTCGGCCTATTAGTACCGGTCAGCTAAACGCATTGCTACGCTTACACATCCGGCCTATCAACCTTGTGGTCTACAAGGGGCCTTACCTGGTTATCCAGTGGGAGATCTCATCTTGAGGTCGGTTTCGCGCTTAGATGCTTTCAGCGCTTATCCGTTCCGCACGTAGCCAACCAGCGGTGCACTTGGCAGTACAACTGGCACACTAGAGGTGCGTTCATCCCGGTCCTCTCGTACTAGGGACAAATCCTCTCAAATCTCCTGCGCCCGTAGTGGATAGGGACCGACAATCTGTTACCTCTGATCAACGCTCACATAGTGAGAGCTAACCAGTGGTCAGGTCATTTCTGCCTGACTCTGCATGTCGCCATGCAGTTCGGACTGTATCTTCACTTCGCTAAACTCTTAGCGGGTGTTCGGCGTACAGTCTCTGAGGGTTCTCTACTCCTATCACATCTGTCAATGACCACTTCCTATAGCGGCCATTTCCATTCATCTGGAAGACCATGTGTACTAGCCGTTCAAATCCTGACCAGGTCAAATGCTCACTGCAACTCATGCAGCCAACCACCTGTGCAAAGATATCGAACGTTGTACGCTTCTCAGATATCAGCGGATTACGTCTGAAAAAAGGAATCACCTTTTCGATCAAGTCAGATCTTCTACGAACGACAAAGACATACGTCTTGTCATTTTCACGCTTGCGATCATTCTCCAATATGCGCCCACAACCCATAACTCTCTTGAAGAGTTCAAGGATTGAAGCTCGCTCGGCATTCTGACTGACCCTAAATTCAGGGACAAGTTGAAAACCGAATGGAAGATCCAAACGCTGTTGAAGTCCGATCGAAAACGATCCTTCTCCATCTGCAAAACCACTTAGATAGGATTCGAGCCTTCCCTGCTGATTGTCCGCACCGGATGCATTTTCACTATTCATACGGCATTCTATCGAATGCCCGTTCGAATGAGTAGCACCGGATACTCGGAGTTTCCAGCATATAGCCGAATTTATAGACAGCGCGGAATCCACTGTCTCACGACGTTCTAAACCCAGCTCGCGTACCGCTTTCATGGGCGAACAGCCCAACCCTTGGAACCTGCTACAGCTCCAGGATGCGATGAGCCGACATCGAGGTGCCAAACCTTCCCGTCGATATGGACTCTTGGGGAAGATGAGCCTGTTATCCCCGGGGTACCTTTTATCCGTTGAGCGACGGCGCTTCCACATGCCACCGTCGGATCACTAGTCCCGACTTTCGTCCCTGCTTGACCTGTAAGTCTCGCAGTCAAGCTCCCTTGTGCACTTACACTCGTCCTCTGATTGCCAACCAGAGTGAGGGAACCTTTGGGCGCCTCCGTTACTCTTTAGGAGGCGACCGCCCCAGTCAAACTGCCCACCAGACGCTGTTCCCGACCCAGATTATGGGCCCGGGTTAGAACTACAACATTAGAAGGGTGGTATTTCAAGGTTGGCTCCACCAGACCTAGCGATCTGGTTTCCAAGCCTCCCACCTATCCTACACAGCTAATGTCAGAGTCCAACGTCAAGCTGCAGTAAAGGTCCACGGGGTCTTTCCGTCCTACTACGGGTACTGAGCATCTTTACTCAGAGTGCAATTTCACCGAGCCTCTGGTTGAGACAGTTCCCAAGTCGTTACGCCATTCGTGCAGGTCGGAACTTACCCGACAAGGAATTTCGCTACCTTAGGACCGTTATAGTTACGGCCGCCGTTTACCGGGGCTTAATTTTGCCGCTTCGCCCCCGAAGGGACTAACGACTCCACTTAACCTTCCGGCACCGGGCAGGCGTCAGACGGTATACGTCGTCTTGCGACTTAGCACCGTCCTGTGTTTTTAGTAAACAGTCGCCTGGGACTGGTCTCTGCGACCTCTTCGAGCTCCACACGCAAGGTGTGTCACCCTAAGGAGGCCCCCCTTCTCCCGAAGTTACGGGGGTATTTTGCCGAGTTCCTTAACCAGAGTTCGCTCGAACGCCTTAGTATTCTCTACTTACCCACCTGAGTCGGTTTGGGGTACGGGCACCTAATCCACTCGCTAGAAGGTTTTCTAGGAAGTATGGGATCACTCACTTCGCCTTGATCGGCTCGGCATCGTGTCTCAGAGTTAATGATCGGCGGATTTGCCTACCGATCCTCCTACGCACTTACCCCAGGTCAACCATCGCCTGGGTTGAGCTGCCCTTCTCCGTCACTCCATTGCTAACCTAGTACAGTGTGGGTCGGTAGCCCCGAAGGATTCCCTTAGCAACGCTGATTCGGTCTGAACGCGGATTTGGTGGTACAGGAATATCAACCTGTTGTCCATCGACTACGCCTTTCGGCCTCGCCTTAGGTCCCGACTTACCCTGGGCGGATGATCCTTCCCCAGGAACCCTTGGGTATTCGGCGGAGGGGTTCCTCCCCCCTCTATCGTTACTTATGCCAGCATTCTCACTCGTGCAACGTCCACGGCTAGGTTACCCTGCCGCTTCACTCGTAGCACGACGCTCCCCTACCAATCGATCTATAAATAGATCTATTCCGCAACTTCGGCAGTGTACTTGAGCCCCGCTAAATTATCGGCGCAGGACCACTCGACCAGTGAGCTATTACGCACTCTTTCAAGGGTGGCTGCTTCTAAGCCAACCTCCTGGCTGTCTGGGCAATCCCACATCCTTTTCCACTTAGTACACATTTAGGGGCCTTAGTTGGCGGTCTGGGCTGTTTCCCTTTTGACCATGAAGCTTATCCCACATGGTCTGACTGCCACGCTCTACAGTATTGGCATTCGGAGTTTGACTGAGTTCAGTAAGCTTGTTGGCCCCCTAGCCCAATCAGTGCTCTACCTCCAATACTTAACGCGTGACGCTAGCCCTAAAGCTATTTCGGGGAGAACCAGCTATTACCGAGTTTGATTGGCCTTTCACCCCTATCCACAGTTCATCCCCCCAGCTTTCAACCTAGGTGGGTTCGGTCCTCCACGAAGTCTTACCTTCGCTTCAACCTGACCATGGATAGATCACTCGGCTTCGGGTCTAGAGTATGCGACTGTACGCCCTATTCAGACTCGCTTTCGCTCCGGCTCCCCCTCTCGGGTTAACCTTGCCACATACCACTAACTCGCTGGCTCATTCTTCAAAAGGCACGCCGTCACAGGTCTAATAAAAGACCCGCTCCGACTGCTTGTAGGCTTACGGTTTCAGGTACTATTTCACTCCCCTCACCGGGGTACTTTTCACCGTTCCCTCACGGTACTATCCGCTATCGGTCACCAGAATGTACTTAGCCTTACGAGGTGGTCCTCGCAGATTCACACAGAATTTCACGGGTTCCGTGCTACTCGGGGACATCACAAAGAGGTAATTAGCTTTCACTTACGGGACTATCACCCTCTACGGTCCAACTTTCCAGAAGGTTCAATTAGCTAATTACTTTGTAACTCTTTGGTCGCTCCGATGCTCGACCTAGTGAGCCCCACAACCCCGCAACGGCAACACCATCGGGTTATTCCACCGCTGCAGTTTAGGCTGATTCCGTTTCGCTCGCCGCTACTCAGGAAGTCGATTTTTCTTTACTTTCCTCGAGGTACTGAGATGTTTCAGTTCCCTCGGTTCCCTCAACCGGCCCTATATATTCAGGCCGGAGTGACTGGGCATTACCCCAATCAGGTTTCCCAATTCGGAAATCCTGGGTTCCTAGCTTGTTAGGCAGCTCCCCCAGGCTTATCGCAGCCTTCCACGTCCTTCATCGGCATCTGGTGCCTAGGCATCCGCCGTAAGCCCTTATTAGTTTCACACTCATATATAAAAACGCCCATGCTCGTTATGCAATTCTCAAGGTGCAGAAGTAATGTGTCAGACATTTTTGCATCTGGCACACCTTCAAAATGGGATACGTACGTAGTTCTCATAGCCGTTGGTCCACGCCATGTTCGCAGAGCCGAAGCCTCACGAACGGGCGGTACTGAACATCTACGAGAACCGCTAGAGATTGACTAGGAGTTGAATGAGACCCACTGATCGTGAAGACCAATGGAATCTTTAAACTCATTCTCCTTAGAAAGGAGGTGATCCAGCCGCACCTTCCGGTACGGCTACCTTGTTACGACTTCACCCCAATCGCTGACCCCACCTTCGACAGCTCCCTCCAAATAAATGGTTGGGCCACTGGCTTCGGGTGTTGCCAACTTTCGTGGTGTGACGGGCGGTGTGTACAAGGCCCGGGAACGTATTCACGGCAGCATTGCTGATCTGCCATTACTAGCGACTCCAACTTCACGCAGTCGAGTTGCAGACTGCGATCCGAACTGAGACCGACTTTGTGGGATTCGCTCCCCCTCGCGGGTTCGCAGCCCTCTGTATCGGCCATTGTAGCACGCTTGCAGCCCTGGACATAAGGGCCATGATGACTTGACGTCGTCCCCACCTTCCTCCGAGTTGACCCCGGCAGTCTCCCATGAGTCCCCAACTGAATGCTGGCAACATGGAATAGGGGTTGCGCTCGTTGCGGGACTTAACCCAACATCTCACGACACGAGCTGACGACAGCCATGCAACACCTGTGTGGCACGCCGTAGCACACGATATCTCTATCGCTTTTCACCACATGTCAAGTCCAGGTAAGGTTCTTCGCGTTGCATTGAATTAAGCAGCATGCTCCGCCGCTTGTGCAGGCCCCCGTCAATTCCTTTGAGTTTTAGCCTTGCGGCCGTACTCCCCAGGCGGGATACTTAATGCGTTAGCTGCGGCACGGAAAAGGCCAATCCTTCCCCACACCTAGTATCCATCGTTTACGGCTAGGACTACCAGGGTATCTAATCCTGTTTGCTCCCCTAGCTTTCGCTCCTCAGCGTCAGTATCGGCCCAGAGTGCCGCCTTCGCCACCGGTGTTCTTCCTGATATCTGCGCATTTCACCGCTACACCAGGAATTCCACACTCCCCTACCGTACTCAAGTCATGGCAGTATTGACGGGCATCCCGGAATTGAGTCCCGGGCTTTAACCGCCAACTTACCAAACCGCCTACGAGCTCTTTACGCCCAATGAATCCGGACAACGCTTGCCCCTTACGTATTACCGCGGCTGCTGGCACGTAATTGGCCGGGGCTTATTCTGCAGGTACCGTCACTTTCGCTTCGTCCCTGCTAAAAGCGGTTTACAACCCGAAGGCCGTCATCCCGCACGCGGCGTCGCTGCGTCAGGCTTTCGCCCATTGCGCAATATTCCCTACTGCTGCCTCCCGTAGGAGTCTGGGCCGTGTCTCAGTCCCAGTGTGGCTGTTCACCCTCTCAGGCCAGCTACCCGTCGTTGCCTTGGTAAGCCGTTACCTTACCAACAAGCTGATAGGACGCGACCCCATCCCAAACCAGCGGACCTTTCCTCACATGACCATGAGGTCTCGTGAGGATATCCGGTATTAGACCCAGTTTCCCAGGCTTATCCCGATGTTTGGGGCAGGTTGGTCACGTGTTACTCACCCGTTCGCCGCTAGGTCTTCCCCTGTGTTGCCACAGGTTGGACCCCGCTCGACTTGCATGTATGAAGCACGCCGCCAGCGTTCGTCCTGAGCCAGGATCAAACTCTCCATTATAAAACTCCAGTACCAATTACCCGAAGGCAATTGATAACCGGGAATTCTTGCACGGTGGTGACCGTTTCCGGCCACTTCCCGCAACTCCTAGTGGAGAGTATGCCGACCGATTGACCAGGTCATCGGTCGGCGGCTGGGCTCAGACGCATTGTCTGATCCATAATTATCTTTGACGGAAGTACCTCTTCACTGAGACCCCAGCAATGGGACGGCCAATTTAATGGCTCTCAGGTGAAGAGCTTCCTTCCTACACTTCTAGCGTTCACGTACGTATTCCCAATTTCAAGGTGCGTTCAGATGCGTCAAACATTCCTATAGAGATGGCTGTGCCGCTAGACATAGCTAACCCTGAAGAAGGTGTCGGAAACACATCAAAAAGTTATGATCCGGAAAAGCAACACAGCGACCGCTGTGTCTGCCGAAGCCGACCCACTTTAACGGGGCCATCCGCTCTAGATCGATAACCTAGATGGAGCCTTGCCGGTTCGCCTCTGTGGCGCCTGGCCAGTTCGATCTAGGGATTGAACTATAGCGTGACACTTCCCGTTTTCCGATTTTGTTTTGTTTTCAAAAACTCGCTCAGTTGCCAATCCTAGCTGCTCTCACAGGCTATGAAAACCGCCCCTAGCAGGCGGCATTTAAAGCTCGTCGCGCTACGGATGATCTTCGCCTTACACCGAGGGAGACCCGGTTGAGCTCGAAGGATGACTATTGAACTGACCCACTCTCTCGAGCGGGAGAGTCACTTTATCATCCCTTGCTGAGCTAGTCAAGATCGCTTCCGATCTTTCCTGGCAAACTTTCAGTTGTCAATGACGGTGACCCGCCGGGCCTGCCATCGGGCCACAAGTGACCGTTTGAACAGGCAAAAAAGGCGGCACTGCTGCCGCCGCAAAGACAAGTCTATAACCAATCTCTCGGGTCTCTGACCATTTCTCGCGGAATCTTTGAGACCCGCTCGCACTGACCAAGACCAGAAAACGAAGGTTACTCACTGCAATGCAGAAATGTTTAAGGTTCCCGTGCTTGTTGCCGAAAGAACAAGCAAGTCGACTTTTGCCTCTACAAGGAGCAACGAATGAACAGGGTCATCGCAGTCGCAGCAATCGTAGGTTTGAGCCTGTCCGCCGCCATCAGTTGCGGCGGTGGGCCGGTGGGCCGGTGGGCCGGCGCAGACAAAAGCTGCACCCGAACACAGTTCGGATCAATGGTCGCAAACATTCCGTCAGTAGCCGGCGGTCGGATGGGAAGTGTAGGAAGTGCCGGGCCATTTGGCCCATTTAGGGTACGAAGAGTACCGGCAGCTTACGCTGCGTATTTAACGGTGGTAGTGTTTATGAAGTCATCGTATTCAAAGCAGACGGCGGGGACGCCATGGTAGACACCCCAAGTTGCAAGCAAAAGAGACGCCGATGCTTAGGGGTGTCCGGTTTATCCGGTGACTCTCGGAGACCATGCGCCTTCTACTTTCTCGCCCCACTTGGCGTCGCCATTCTCTTGAGTTCATGCTTAGGGGCACCCCCGATAGTTCGTGTTGGCGGCACCCCCGAGAATCCTCATCCGGATCTAGTGCGACAAGCCCAGCTGTCACGAAATCGGGATCGCAAGGTGCCTCGCCATTTGCAGTCAGACCCGGACAATATCTTGGACGTTCAACGAGCCTATTGGAAGGGCGACAGGACTCCGCTCACGCTGGCCTGGGATGTCAAAGCCGGAAGTCCCAACGAACCCCAAAAGGTCATTGCTTGCGACAACTGTGTCTACCTGAGTCCGCACGTGCGCCGATTTGTTGCTAAAGCAATCCGGCAGCCTTGGGCAAGTAACTTGACAGCAATAGGCGGTTTTGATCCGGTGCCAACTGCACCGGGTGAGTACCCAGGAACCGGCTGGGGTGTGCGATTTTATGTTCCAGTGAACGGAGCAAATAACCCTACCGAGGGCATCGCCGGGGGCCTTAGTACTGCTGGCGACATGTTGGAGTGGATACTCGGATGCAACGAAGCAGGCAAGGGAACAAAGTGCAACAACGCGCAATTGGGTGTAATGGAGCTTATTTGGTCGAATCAGGTTTGGTCAGCCCCCACCTGTGCAGATCATCTTCGAAATTATGGCCCCGACGTTTACAACCTGGATTACAGCGACGAACTAGCCAGCGCCCAAGACGATGCACAAAGAGCCAGTATCAATGACCTTGCCTCATTTAGCTCCGTCCAAGTTGCCCTACCTATATATAGACCCATCTACAAGACAACCAAAAATGTATCGACCGTGTCTAGATATGTGAAAACTGGCTGCGAAAAGGCGGGTGAGTAGCTATGAGCAGTTGGTTTTCAATACGAGCACCCAATCGAGTCTTCTTGCGGGTCTCCAGCATTGGAGTTTCACTGCTCGCCGCCCTCACGGTCATCACGGCCCCGATACCCGCGAGCGCCACCAACAGCAGCCAACGAGCGAAGACCGCCGCCGAACAACGAGCCAAACCTCAACCGCAACCGCCACCGGAGGGGCCGAAGATCCCGACAAAGTCTGGCGGCGTCGATTTGGAGTTGAATGGCAGACCGAAAGCCGAAGTCACGATCGTTCCGTCGAGCAGTGCCGTGCTTCCGGTGCTGTTGACCAACGTGGGTCGACAAGCAAACGGGCCCAGCGAACCAATTCGGGTGAGTTTTCCTGCCATGCCGGCCGGACTGTCGTTCGTTAGACTGACCCCTGAGTTTCGGCCCGGCCAGGCCGGATCAACTGGCTGGCAATGCGGGCCTGCAGGCCCTAGACCCACATGCGACTATCTGACAGTTGATGCGAGTGGGGCTACGCAGCCGGCAATCCTAGCTTCGGCGACTGCCGCCAATTCTCTCGCTGTCTTGGCGGCGGATAGCTCAGTCTCTGTTGGTGCAAAGCTCACGACGGTCATGCAAGTCAGTGTTCCTGGCGACACCAATGCTGCAAACGACAAGTTGCGAGTGTCAGTGAATGTAAAGAAGGATCGCGACGCTTCTAGAGATGCTTTTGTGAACCAGGCGGGCAGTTCCGAGGTTAATCCTGGCTTGGCCGGCACCACCTCTTACACCGTTACCAACATGGGCGCCGCTGCGTTCGGAGCCGATGGTGTGGCACCGCCGCCGGGATTTAGTGGCGCTCTTAGCTTACGGGGACTTCTGCCAGAGGGACTCACTGATTCCTGGTCTACACAAGGGTCCAGTTGGGCCTGTAGCACACCAACTCAAGGCCCAATCCCCATGTGTAATTTCACTGGAGCCACCCTGCAACTCGGCGACTCTACACCGCCCATTACCGTTACTTACACTGTCGCACAAGACGCGTTTGCCCGCTTAAAGCACAAGGCAAAGTCGTTTAGAAAGATGTGGGATACAACTGCTAATACGTGGCAGAACGTGCCCCAGGCTGGTAATTCATTTACCCCGCTGGAAACTAAGTCACAGAGCATGCTCGGTGTTGCTCCAAAATCACCTGCAGACCTACGCATTCAAGGACAGCTGGATGGCGGCGAATTCATGCTGGCGCCAAGCGCCGAAACGAAACTGAACCTATCTATCACCAATGTTGCGACGAGCACTACCGACCCTATTGACCTCGCCGTCACAATGCCCACCGGAGTTGCCTTTGGCAGCCTCGTATCTAGCGATATTCCATGGGACTGTTCGTCCTCCAAGGGCGTTGTGCATTGTAAGTCAGGTGCTGGGCAAGCGCTAGGAAATGGGACAACTTCGAAACTGGCCTTGCGATTCACCCTCCCTAAAGAAATCAAGTCCGGCTCCGCCGAGTTTGTTATCTCGGCCGACACGAAAGACGAGACTGCTGGAACGGCCAAAAACGGCGGGAACAAAGACAAGGTCGCACATGTGCCCATCGAGGTGCTTGATCCCGAAGCAGGGCAATTGCAATTAGGCTTCTCTCGTTTAGCCCCACCCATCAAGGATGTCCCCATTACCAGCGACAGCTTTATCGCGTGGAGAGATGGTGCTCGTGCACCCTTGGTTGTTGGCACCCCATGGGCCTTCGAGGTCGCCGTCAGCAATATTGGCAATGGCGATATGAAAGCTCCAGACGGATTCGAGATCGCCGCTCAGTTACCGGCCGGCGTTGAGTTCGATAGCGCCTCAACTGTGCCCGCCGACGCCCACCAGCAGTGGACCTGCCCGCCGGGGCAGAGCCTCACAGTGACGTGCACCTTGAACAGTCCAGTATTGGTTCATGCCAATGAGCTCCCCCATCTGCGCTTGAAGGTTATCCCGGTCGGCACTGCAGGCAAAAAGAATGGTGAGGCCGATATAGCGGTCTCGGCTCGGCCAATCGGAGGAGACGCCAAACTCAAGGTATCCCAACCAGTTGCTGTGAAGGTGACACACGACGTGCCCGATCTGTTGTCAACCATCCAGATACCCGAAGCCTTACGAGCAACTGGCACCGGCCAAGTATCGGTGGCGGTCTCGAACGCTGGCACTGCCCCAGCGACGCCACCAATTCTGGTGCAGCTGCCTATACCTAAAGGAGTGACATATCAGCATGACAACAGCGACGCGAACTGGCAATGCGAGAACAAGACCAGCTACCTCAGCTGTGTCAGCTTCGCTCCTATCGCACCCGGCGCCAAGCTGCCCTATCTGATCTTGGCAGCAAGCGCGAGCGCCGCTTCTCAAGGCCAAAAGGTAACGATCTCGTCACGGGCTTTCGGGGTTGGTGACGAAGAGCTTGGCAACAGCTACTTCAGCATCCCGGCCACAATCCAACAGCCACTCGGCGCCAAGGCAGGCGCTGATCAAACTGTCACTGAGTATCCTCCTGGGCCAACCACCGCGGACTCGCCACGTACTTCGGTCGTCTTAGCGGGCGCTACCACGGGTAGCGACTCAACCCCCGTTACCTACCAGTGGCATCAGCTGTGCACAACCCAGAGCGAGGTCGACAACAACAAGAGTATCTGCACGAAAGTTGACCCCGCCGTGATTTGGCAGGATTTGCCCCCCGGGGCGAATGAACCAAACGCAACCAACGCCGAATTCATTGTGCCGCCCATATCAAACAAGACCACGTTCGTGCTTGCCTTTACCGCGACCGAAGGCAGCACAAGCGTGCAATCCGTTACTCACGTGAAAGTTATTGATACTCGGGCCATCTATGACAAGACCCAGAGGCAACAAGGCAAGCGCGCCGCGGTAACGGGTAGCGGGGGTGGAGCCGGACGCGGACGGATGCTCATCTTGGATCGGAACAAGCACAACAAACATGGAAGTCAAGGAACGCTGACTGCCGACGAGTCTTATAGCCCGCCCCGCGGGACTCTCATTCAGACACAAGTCAACGCAAGCTTGTTTGCCAGCTCACCAGTGATCCTCGCCCAGCCATGTACACAAGTGGTACTGAACGGAGCCAGCAGAGGACAAGGCCTAATCACCTCCGAATGGAAGCAATTAGCTGGGCCAAGAGTCGACGCTGTCTCGACCACTGCAGAAGGCACTCCCCAGTTAACCTTCAGAGCACCAGAAAAAGGCCACAACCTCAAATTCAGCCTCACCGCGACCTCCGCTAACGGCGTAGCAAGCCACACTGTTAAAGTACTCGTCAGTGGCAGCAACAGCGCATGCGGTACCAAGGGAGCAAAAGGAGGGCCGCAACTTACATCAGAGGGTCCCTCGGGCAAGGTGCCTCCAGCCGAACAAGTCAAGACAATCGCCACAAGCGGAGAAGCAGGTCCAGGCTCGGGCATCAGCGCAACCATCGAAGTTCGTGACAATTTCGCTGTACCTGTCCGAAGGGAAGCAGGAATCAACGGAGTGGGGACCGGTTCTGGCTCACTGAAATATAAGTGGACACAAACCAGCGGGCCTGGCGTCCTTGAGAATGCCAACACCGACTCCGCCAACCTAACCTTCGAAACCCCGCCCGACCCGACCAGTTTGCAATTCCAATTCGTGGTCACTGACAGCACTGGAGCCTCAGCATCCGCAACCACCTCAGTCAAGGTCCACACAAACACAGACAAAGATCTATTCTGCCAAGCCCGCGACTTCGCTACCAACAACCCCGACGAGATATACTCGCTAGGATACGTAGAAGCTCAACTAACTACCGTCAAGGACGTCGGGCCAGACGATTGCCTTGCCCCCGAGTCCCGCGTGGAATTCTCGGCATCAAAGTTCTGGCTCTATGGCCGCATAGCTCTCACAAATGTCAGCGGCAGACTGGACGTTGACGGATTCAATCTCACCTCAGGAACCCTCTCCGCACCCGAAGGCTGGGACTTCAAGCCCTTCGAAATCTCTGAACGAACCGTAGGATACGGCCTCCTAATCCCCTTCGGAGACCTCCACATCTTCAATGCTCAAGGACTGCTCAAATCTCCAGACATACCCTTCCTATCCAACCTCCCAGGCTTCACCAACTGGAATACCGAGCTACAATTCGCAAACCAATCCGGAGCTCAACAGCTAGCATTCAACTCCACAGCCCAAGGCCCTCTTGACACATCCCTCCGGATCGTCGGCTCTCTCGCCACAAACCTCTCCTTCAAACTACAAGCCATCGCCAAAATCCCCATTTCGGATTCGACTCTTGTCTTAACCGGCACAATCTCGGGGGCGCCCTTCCCGATCGAATACAACATCGTAGGTTCCATCACTAACCCACTCACCCTTGCCCCAACCCCGAAAACCACTCTCAACACGTTCAACGCCAAACTCGACAGAACAGGCGTGAACGGCACTGGGCAACTAGAACTAGACGCGGGCGCGTCACCACTCAAACTCAACATTGACGGCAACTTTGTCAACAAGAAGAACTGGAAACTCAACCTGAACAGCGCAGACAGTGACTGGAAACCAACCAGTCTGTTCACTTTCCCGCCAACAACGTTTTCTGGCTTTGTGAAGAATGTTGATGATGTGAGGACGTTCTCGATAGCCACCAACCTGGCCGGCCCGATAAATACCATCCCATTGCTCAGTTTTGACCATGTCAAAGCTGAGCTAACCAACGCGTGCACCCCAGAGGCCAATAAGGCTAGCGGCTCGCCAAGCCCCTCCACTGCCACTCATGAACCGACCCCCACACCTACTGAGAGCGGGGAACCAAGCGCCACTCCCAGTGGCACGAGTAAGGCTGACTGCACCCCCGGCGAACTACGTGCCATTGTGACCGCACCCGGCAACTTTGTGCCCCCGGTGGGTGGTTCCTCGCCCTTCACCAGCAGCGGCAAAATCAACCTGACAACCTCGACGTACAATTTCGAGACCACAATGAAGGATGTCCAGATCGGCATAAGCGATCTAGGTTTCAAAGTCCCCGCAGCCACACTCACGGTCAAGTCCGGCAAGGAAGGCACCGCTGTTCGTCTCGACTTTAGTGATGCGTCGTTCAACCTCGGTGGGGTGCTCTCGGGCCGAAACCTGACCGGCGCCGTCACTTCCACTGGCGTCGAGCTTCTCACCGGATCAATATCACCGCCGAGCATTTGGGGCGTGCCAGACCTCAACATCGTACCCACTCCGAAAGAACCCGAACCAGCCTCACCGTCGCCCGGCGAGTCGCCCTCGCGCTCACCACCGGCAAGCCCAACGAGCGAAGCAAGCCCCGAAACAACCACAACTCTGGAGGCAACCTCCAGCACTACCACCACAAAACCGCTACCAGACCTCAACAAGCTTGGTGGACTCACCATCCCCTTCTCTGGCGGGAGCCTCGGCCCAATTACAGGCAAGATCGCTAGTAACGGTTTCGTATTCTTGCCTTTGCCTTCGGATTTCACAGCGAAGACCACTCTGAACCTCTTCGGCGACAACAGCGGCCAACAAGTCTTCGATATCGCCGCCAGTGCGGCCAAAGATGACGCCACCGCCACCCTCACCGGACGCATCGCTACAGACGGTACATTCACAACCACCGCCACCGCCAAGAACCTGATCAAGATCTTTGACAATTCAATCGACGTGACAGGCAACGCGTCACGCACCACCGTTGGCGCACCGGTCGACTATTCACTCACTGGCTCTCTCTCCAAACCCGTCAACGTTACTGACCAAATTGAGCTCACTTCGCTTAGCGCCACCTGGGGTAAGTCCGGCAAGGCTCTCGATGCCCAAGTCACAGTCAAGGCCGGAGCGAACCCGATCAAGATCAATGTCAATGGCTTTTACGTCGATTTCCAAAACTGGTCGCTGGCGGCCTCCCCAGCGACCAGTCCGGGCGGCTCTACTCAAGCCTGGGAAGCCTTGCCAGGTGTATCTTTCAATCCATCCATTTTCGAGGGCTTCATAGGCAGGGTTCAGGGCGACACGGCCGCTCAATTTACGGCCAGTATTCCGCCCAACCTTGACCTGGTTCCCTCGGTGCATCTGGATCGTGCAACTGCGACAGTATTCTATGGATGTCCTGGAGCGAGACTTCCCACCCGCACCGAGACACTGCCCGCCAACCCGACCGACACCTCAACCACATCAACCACATCAACCACAACCACCACCACGACTACAACGCTTCCGGTACCAACCAAGTGCGACAAAAAGTCATTCGCGTTTGATATCGATCTCGCCGGCGAAATAACCACTTCCAATCCCCCGAATCCGTTCTCTGGATCTGCATCTGTTGATACGAAGACCGGCAAAATCGCCTTGCACGCCAAGATTGGCAACATTTCGATAGGCCCACTGAGCCTAGAGTCACCCGAATTCAGGCTTGCCTACGACCACTCGCTAGGACTCGAAAGTCTAAATATCAGCGCCAGCGCAACGGTGCATCTGTCAGCACCCATAGATCTCACCTTAAGGAATGTCGGCCTTAACTACACGCAGCGCGGGATCATGGTCAAGATGCAAGTACCCGGTGATTGGAAGCCCGTTGGTGGTGCCGATGTAGCTACCCCTTACTTCCTGTACTCAAATTTCGGAGCCACCTATGCCGAATTCCGCGATACCTTCCCCGACTTGCCCCACACCAACGGAGCCACAACGCCACCGAGTCCGAGCGCAAGCCCCACAGAAACATCAAGCACCACAACAACGGCCCCCAAACAGACTGAAGCACAGGCGGCGGCCATCGATGCCGCTCAAAACATCGAGCCGAACACTCTGACACTGAGCGGACAGTTCCCAGTGCCGAACTGGTTCAAGGACATGGTCGGCAACCAATCACTCACGAACCTCTACATATCAGGCAAAATCAATCTGGACACAAAGACCTTCGAGTTGAACGCCAAGCTAACGTTTGACGATGACGTGTATCTAATCAATACGTCTTCGTTCTCGCTCAGGATGACCGAGGCCGCCTTCGGCATTCAAGTCTCGCCCAATAGCACGGGAGTCTGGATTGGTGGGACTGTGCTGTTACATCTGCCCGGGGGTGGGTCGGCTGGCTCGACAGACCTCTACCTAACGTTCCGACTTGGATTCCTCAGGAGCGGCCAGGAAATTACGTTGACAGGCAGCCTTTCGTTGGCGAGCCCCGACGGTTGGAAGGACGCATTCGGCATTTCTGGTCTAAACATCTACAATCTGGCCATCGAATTCTCTGCAACTAAGAGGATTGATCGCCTGTTTGCGCCCCCAAGTGTCACATTCGGCTTTGCCGGTGAAGTCTCGTTGCCCAATGAGTTTGCCAGCTACTTAGGCATCCAACCCGATACACGGATAAGCTTCGCCGCCAGATTCGGCAATGAGCCGCCCTGCTACAAGATCACAATCGGTCAACCCACCGTACCCGGCCAAGCCGCACCGCCCCTAGCCATCAGCATCGGCAGCGGCGCTTTCACTGCAACTTACGCCAACTTGGTTGTAGCTCCGTTGGGTTGCAGCATCGGCGATGTCAAAATACCGGCAGGGTTCCAACTCGACTTCGACGGCGCAATCCTGGGTGTTGGCGTCCACGTCCACGTGGCGCTAACTCCACAACCATTCAGACTGCACGGCCTGATCGATATCGGGGCATTCAGTGTTGGTGGCGTCAGCATGGACCGAACGATCATCGAGGTATGCATCGGGGCATTCAGCGTGACTCGGGATGAAAAAACCGGCACAGCAACTTGTGCCCCCGCTTCAACCAACATCGTCTACGTTCACCTTGAAGCGGGCATCACCATCAGCGATACCAAGATACAAGTTAAAGGAGACTTCGAATTTGGAGAAGACGTAAGGAAAATTGCGCTCAAAGCGCATATCGAGAACCTGAACCTATTCGCGCTCAATATCAAGAATGCCGACGTTGATTTCGCTTTCGCAAGCGTGGGAGACAAACCACCGGACGTCCATCTAGACATCAAAGCCGACTTCAGCCTGCTCGGCGCTGACCAACACGTGGAGCTGCTAATCAACTACAGCGATGGCGTATTGCAGAGGCTATATGCCAACATAAACGCAAGCATCGATATTGGCGTTATCAACCTCGATGGCGAGTTCAAAATCGACTATACGCGTGGGGAAATTGCCAAGACACGGGTCGATATCGACGCCACACTCTATGTTATTGGCGGGATTAGCCTCACGGTCAAGGGCGTGATCGCCGACAACTATGCCTCCCTTGACGGCCACCTCGACACGCCCTTCGCCACCGCCGATGTCAAGGGCCTGGTCTACTACGGCCAACCCGCCCCCGACCAGAAAGCGTTCGACAAGCAGGGCAAGGAAGTGCCAGCCACCCTGGGCGACTTCTACTTGTCGGCGAAGAACATCGGCATATCCGCCGGACCCTTCCCCCTCATGACAGGAAACCTCACAGTCGGCAGAGCCGACAAGATATTGACTACAAAAGATGGCAAAATTGAATACAAGTCCGGTGGCGGCGTCTACGGCTCGCTATATGCCGGGATAAATGTGCTCAGCACGAAGGTTTCAATCTCTGGTGAGTTCGACACGGAAAGAAGCTATTTCAAGCTTGAAGGCCACGCTTCGATCGGCCTTCTCGGCGGCACCCTGGACGGTAATTTCAATTTCGAGTACAACGACGGAGACGTTAAGTTGTCAGCCGACCTGAGCCGAACCTTCCTTGGCAACACGCTAAAAGTGGCTGGCGAATTCGAACGCACCAAAGGCGAGACCCTGTACACCCTTTCAGGTGGCGTTGACGATTTCAATATCGCCGGGTTCACGCTCGGCAAGGCCACCTTCATCCTCACCAACAAGGATCGCCCACGCTTCGAAGCTCTTATCGACATGAATCTAGCTGGCGTTGTAAAAGTCAAGGGCCACCTTGTTATCACGTCACACGGCTTCTGGCTCTCTGCAGAGGGAAGCATCGACGCCTACATAGCAACCGTCAACGTTAGCGTCGTGTTCTCGAACTGCCCCGATTCTGGATGCAACGAGTCCGTCCCCATCTATCTAAAAATTGGTGGCAAGATGGAATTCGACATTGGCATAGCTACTGCAGTCTTCTGGGTAAATGGCTTCTTCGACAGCACCGGAAACTACCTGATCGATACCGGCGCCAAAATCGACGTTGACACGGGTCTCCTCGGGATCGACGTGGGAGTCTTTTCGGCCAAAGCTGGAGTCAGGTTTAAGTTCGGAATCGGCCTCACCCTCTCGAGCGGTACACCCAAATTTAGGGCATCAGCTGAAGGCGAACTGACCATTTACTACGAAGTCTGCGAATTGAAGTTAGCTTGCCAGAGCGGCGATCTATTCTCGCTAAAACTGGGCTTTATATTTGAATACAGACCACCCGTCAATATTGAAGCCTGGGTTAGTATCAAGCTTCCGATAGTTCCAGAAGTAACCCTGCGGATTTGAGGCATCAGTGGACTCTGTTGAACCAAGCGTAATCAGTCAGGTCGCTCCTCACAGATGCCGCCGATTACCCAGTTGCGCACCGGCAATGATCGTGCTTGCTGTGCTGGTATGCGTACTAGCAGCTTGCGGTGGCCAGCCCAAATACTCATCGTCGATCGAGCGATACATACCCAAGCAGGTGAATGGCTCGCCGATCATTCGCAACAACCAATATGCTGACCAACTTGCCCAGAGCCTCATTGGCGCACGCCCCGGCGTTCGACACGCTGCCGGCGCCCTTGCCCTGAACCAGGGTAAGGGCAAAACCGTGACTGCGCCAGATGCTGCCCTGGTGGCTCTGTCAGGCCCGAGGCCTGACCTGCTCGAAATTCAAGGCACCTTCAACGAAACCGACTTCAAGAATGTGAAGACCACAAAGATCAACGGACTCCCGGCTAAAGTCCTTCACTCCAAGAAGGGATCCCTAGGCACCTACGGCGCAATGGTCTCACCCACCAAAGACATCACCCTCGTCATCTACACCTTCAAAGACGACCCCAAGCTCGCGACCACCGCCATCAAGTCCATGCTCAAGTCAGGCCAAAAGTCATAACTCGTATCTGACATTCATAGGCTGGTGTTCGATTCAGACCAAAGGGAAGATCCGCGTCGGACAGGTCGTACTCATTCAACTGGCGTCTGGCTTCGGGATGCGCTGCAGGTGTTACGCTTCGAAACACCCGCAGCGCCTAGCGTATAAAACCCTTTCGCACCTGGTGCAAGATGCGATTGTCAGTCATCTTCAGATCAAGGTTCGTCCCGTTCCACACGGGAACGGGATGCCGAGCGAATTCACCCGGCATCCCGTTAGGTATCCATTCAGGTCCCCCACTCCGTCATTGCGAGCGCAGCGAAGCAACTTAGTCCGTGACCTGGACCTCCGTGGTGTGAATCACGGACTAGGTTGCTTCGTCGCCCCAGAGCCGGCTCCTCGCAATGACGGGAAAGGCCTGGTCACAACCCTCTTGCCCGAGGGACATGAATGGCTACCCCGTTAGTTCAACTCTTCAGCCCTGATTCAGGATCAGATCCTCAGTCATGTTACGGTCAAGGTTGCATCCCGTTTGACGCGAAAACGGGATGCCGTGAATTCACCCGACATCCCGTTAGTGCAGCTTATTTGCCGCTGACGTTCTTCATCTTGAAGGGTTGTAGCTCTACCCTGAATGACATCGTTCCGAATAGAGGCAAGTTCAACTGGGACACAGCGTTAAATTGAGCGAACGGTTGGGTTGTTGACCCCTCCGGCCTTGCAATTTGAGCAATGGTTTTGTCCATCGTGAAAGCCATGGGATCGTTACCCAGCATAGCTTGCAGGATCTTTGACATTACATTCGCAGCCTGTGCTACTGTCACACTCTTCAACTTGTCCTTGATTGTGTTGAATCTTGCCTCTGTTAGGCGTTTCTGAACAAACTGCGGTAGCGATGTGTACTGAATCGCCTCCAACTTGCCCTTGACGTAGTCCACAGCCCCTGCTGGGATGTTGACCTCGTCGATGCGCAAGTCGATCGAGGCATTCACCGGGTCCGATTCTGTCGGTGGGGCCGTTGTCGGTGGGGCCGTTGTCGTTGTCGGTGGGGCCGTTGTCGTTGTCGGTGCAGGTTCATCGCTGAACATATCATCGAGATCTGACTCATCGAGAACCTCAGCCGGGGGCACCTCGCCCGCTTCTGACGGCTCATGGGCCACACTGTCAAGGGCAAGGCTACTAGCTGTCACTTTCCCGTTGCTGTCAACCTTGTCGGCCTTCCGTATCCGCCAGATATCTGAAACACACTCAACCGCGCAATTCAAGCCGGGGATAATGATTGTGGCAACTACTAGCGGCTTGTCAAGCAGGCTTAGAGGGTTGATCGTCACCTTGTACTCGGCAGGCCCTCGTACATATTCCGTACCATCCGCCTTCTTTAGTACCGTCGTTTCGTTATTTACCGCATACGAGTAGCTCTTTTTGACCATTTTGGTCTCAGGATTTGTGGTCTCTTTGACCTGCTCACTGGGGAAGAGATTGTACTGCGCCGCACCAGCAATAGCCGTTTCCTTCGTGCCGCCATCGGTTTCCAGTTGACGCTCTGGTGATAGGTCTAGGTTTGTAGCATACTTCCCAATTAGTGGGATGGATGAGAGGGCAGGGATGCTCGCCCGAAAAATCGCTTTAAGGCTAGCGGACTCCTTCGTTGGAGTCACCGGCTCACTGGCGGTCTTGCCGCCGCCGCCGGTGCAGCCGGCAGCGATCAGACCGAGGGTTACGAACAGGACTAGAAGCGTTTGAAGCTTCCTGAATCGATTGTTGGGCCTCATTTGGTTTGTCTCCTTCGTTGGCAACATTGACCTTTTAATGGGTCACGTTGCCTCCTTCGACACACCAACCAGGATTCTTTAAGATTTCTTTGAAAAATTGTGGAAATTTCTGGATGCGACCAATCTCGTTTGCCCTTGAGGTCCGGCAACGCTCGCTCAGTCAGGTGGAAACTGGCACAAAGAGGTCGCCCCTCGGTTCCACTCAGGCCTCTCCTCTGAGTCTCTCAATCATTTCAGCTAACTCAAGGGACGGGGTCTGCTTACCCTGATATTTCTTGAGGCGAGCGATCGCTGCTTCATAGGCCTCATTATCGGCCCGGCGTGCGATAACCCACACAATGACTAGACGGTTGCCATCTTTGATTTAATAGATGATTCGCCACTCACGATTGCCGACAATCAGCTTTCGAAAAGTAGTTAGGTTCCCAAGAGTACGAACACCGAGCGGGCGGCCCAATTCGGGATTTTCTTCTAACTTGGTCAGCCGCTTCAAGACTTGTCGCAACATGGCGCCATCCATGCGCCGAAGATCATCAATAGCCTCGTCAGTAAATTCGATAGTTGCCACGGTTGAAGCCCTGATTATGATTCTGAATCGTCATCTGTGAGCTGATCCCTGGTCACATTGAACAGGGCGAACACGTCATCCAAAGATGTGCGCTGTCCGCTATCGACAGACACTCGGTCAAGTGCAAGTGTCAAGTCTCGCCAATCTTCAAGAGCATTTTGGGCTTCTGTCAACCAATCGATGCTCACAATTGCGACTGCCGGATGGTTGTTCCGTACAATCACGCATCTACGCCCAGCAGCCGCTTCGGTGACGAGCTTCGAAAGTCCTTGCTTCGAAGCCTCAGATAACGAAATAAGATCTTCGGTATCAACTAGCGCCATACAAATCTCCAAACTAATACGTCTAGAATTCTAGGCGTTATTCTAGGCTAGATCCTGCCCGGCCCGACGCCATTGCAGGGCACGTGCCGAAAGATGATGCTTACGCGATGGGGTTCTCCCAGCTCAAATTCGCAAAACGGCTGAAGTCCCCATCTGTTGTTACCAGAGTGAGCCCATGTTCGATTGCCAACGCTGCCAGTTCCGCATCCGGCACAAGATTGCCGGTTGCCCGGCTGGTAGATAACAATTGCGTCAGCACTTGGCGATGTTGTCCCGTCTGAGTGGGCACCCATACGCACGGACAATCTAGCCATTCTTCAACTTGGTTCCACGCTGAGTCGATCGATAGAGGACTCGCAAAAACTCGCGGATTTGTTGAGATACGCAAGAACGCAACAAGGCTTGACCAAGGCAGCCCGACCCGGGCTGTGCCATTCAAGGCTTCAACTAGCCAATGATAGGCCTTGGCGTGCTCAGCGAAATCGGTGATGCGCGCGTACAAAAGCAGGTTGGCGTCAACGAGTATCACTTGAATGTTTCGCTTTCGGTGATCGCTATAACCTCTTGGATGTTGTCGATGTTGCCGATCAGGCAACCGCCCAATGAAGTAGCTTCAAATTCATTGCGCTGGGCTGATTGAGACTCGGATTCGTCCAGCCGCCTGGTGAGCCCATCTCGCAGGGCTTCATTCACGACTTGCCTAAACGGAACATGCTTGCGAGCCTGAACCTGTTCCAGCATCGCCGCTATGTCGTCATCGAGGGTCAAGGTCGTTCGTTTCATACATCAGAGCATAACATGTGTGATGCCTTGATGCCTAGCCTGTGGCTTTAGCGATATCCGGCAGCCAAAAGTCAGACAGCTCGCAAGAAGACATGCGGGTTGTCTTGAGTGAGGGCTTTCAAATCAGCACGATCGCCGGTCAGGATGATCGCTTGAGGAATACTAGCAACAGCGTGGGCTGCGACAATTGCGTCAACAGCAGAAGGAGTAGCAATCTGCAACGCCTTGCGGCGCAATCTTGCTGCGGTGCGGGCAATAGCTTCGTCGCAACTGCGCACAGGTGCGTCTTGAAGAAGACGATTTACATGAGCGTCTCTTTCGTCGCTCGGTAATGATTCAACCAGCACTGGAGCAGGAACAATGCCCGCCCATCCGGCCTTGAGCAGCGTCTTGAGAAACACAAGCACGGATCGGTCTGTGGCAGCAGCAGTGACTCCGCCAGAATCAAGCACCACGACACCTGGCGGAAACAACGTTGGACTTTGGCCCGGCCTACTTTTCGCCACTAGCTCTCGCCATTCGCATTAGCAGATGCAATTGCCCTGGTAGCTTCTTCTTGACTTGTGTCGAACGTTTCCATGAACAGCTTCCGGGCTCTTTGAAGCTCGTCCGGCGAGGGTGGATCTTCGGACAAGATTCCTTCGATGGTTCGCAGCCACCGTAACCTCTCGACTTCACGCCCGAGCGCATCAGATACGAACGAGCTGACACTTTGATCGGATCCGGCTAGTTGACGCGCTGACTCTAATACATCAGCATCGAGTGTTAACGAGACCTGTTGCGTAGCCACTTGCTGATCACCTCTCATAGCATAAATCCTATAGTATGCACTATATCACACTGCTTCGGGCACCGGGCTAGCGTTCCCCAGATGAGGTCAAAGCACCAGTCGGGCGAAGCGGCGTTTGCCGACTTGGAGGACCTTGCCGGCCAGATCGGCGGTCACGAATTCGGAGTCGAGGTCTTTTTGGACTTGGCCGTCGAGACGGACGCCCCCTTGGTCGATGAGCCGCCGAGACTCACCCTTGGAGAGGGCAAAAACGTCAGCGACAAGAGCAACCAAGGGGACCGATCCCCCTGGCAGTTGAAAATCGGCAATATCGTCGGGGACTTGCTTGTCTTTGAACTGTCGATCGAAGGCGGCTTCCGCTCCGGCGCCACTCCTCCCGCCGTGGTACAAGTCGACAATCCAGCTGGCAACGTTACGCTTGACACGATTCGGATGCAGCGAACCGTCGGTGAGGCCCGATGCCAGAGCATCGATCTCATCGTTGTTGCGCCAGGCCCCCAACTTGGCGTAATCGACAATGGCGGTGTCAGGGATCGACATGACCTTACCGAACATCTCATTGGCTGGCTCATCGACACCGATGTAGTTGCCCAGACTTTGTGACATCTTGTCAACACCATCAGTGCCCACGAGTAACGGCAAAGTGCACACAATCTGGCCCGTCTGGCCCTTACGTTCCTGCAAGTCTCGGCCCAACAAGTTGTTAAAGGTCTGGTCGGTTCCGCCCAGCTCAATATCGGCTTCAACCGCTACCGAGTCAGCCGCCTGCAACAACGGATATAGGAACTCGATCAGAGAAATCGGCTTCTGGGCCGTGAACCGTTTACGAAAGTCATCGCGCTCCAGCAGCTGGGCAACCGTGACTTCGCTGGCCAACGCCAACACCTCTGACATACCCATGGCCGCCAGCCACTCAGAGTTGAAACGAACTTCGAGAGGTTCGGGCAGCAAGATCTGCTGCAACGCCGAAAGACAGCGGTCCGAATATGTCTTGACATCTTCACGACTGAGCCGCTGGCGGGTAACCGACTTGCCGCTCGGGTCACCAACCTGAGCGGTAAAGTCGCCGATGATCAATACCGCTGTGTGGCCGCACTCCTGAAACTGACGCAACTTGCGTAGAACGACAGCCCAGCCCAAGTGAACTTTCGATGCCGTCGGGTCGACGCCCAACTTGACCCGGAGCGGGCGTCCAGCCTCGTAAGCTGCGGTCACTTTTTCGGCTAGTGAATTCTCCGGCAGCTCGGACGCCAGGCCGCGCCGCAATAATTCAAGCTGCTCAGGGATTGGCGGGAAGCTGTCCATGGCTGGTGATCGTAACAGAAAACATTGACCTTGCTCGCTGTCGCTCGCAAG
>JBCKKC010000025.1:0-26344 GCA_038904395.1 Acidimicrobiia bacterium
TATTCCATCGCGGGCCCTAATGGTCTCGAGCCGCACACTTCGACACTGACGACCATAGGAGCTACTCTCGTCTGTGACGTGACAACATGAGTGAGGTTTAGAGTGGTAATTACGATACTGGAAGCAGAGGTCGCTCCCGAATGGGAAGATCAGCTACTAAAGGAATATCGAACTGTGGCTACATCGCCGCTACCGCCCTATATAGTGCGTTCGATTTTGGCCCGTGATACGAAAGCTCCCAATAGTTGGCGCATCATGACGGTATTCCGCTCACAAGAAGACCTCGACGAGATGCGTGCGTCGGGCGAGACTCCCCGTGGCGTCGCCATATTCCAAGCCGCACAAGCCCAACCAACACTTGCCGTCCTCGACATCGTCGACCAGTTCTTGAACGCTTCCTAGACGAGTAAGGCCAATTCCCCGTAGCTCACCGTGTGCTAGGGGGGATATTTCAGTCCACCTCTTCACCGTGTGCGGCGCAGCCGCTTCGGGGTCAGCTGCCATAGCGCTCCATGTTGATTTTTCGCAGGAATCGGTGCCGGAATGAAGGCCCCCACGATCGGAACATGATAACCTAGCAACATGAATTCAAAGTCTAATTTGGTATCGAATATGGATCCGATTTTGACTGAAGATATTGTACCCGTAGGCGAGTTCAAGCGTCTAACCGCTAGGTATTTGCGTCAAGTCTCTGAGCAATCTCGGCCAGTGGTCATCACACAGAATGGTCGCGCCGCTGCTGTAGTCGTCTCGCCCGCGAACTACGACGCATTGCAACGACGGATCCAGCTACTCGAAGACCTCGCCCGAAGCGAGCAAGACATCGAGGCAGGCCGCACGTTGAGCACTAAGGAACTCCGTTCTTGGCTCAATGATCGCCGGTCCCAGCGGTAAACACGTGAAGATTATCTGGACCGACACGGCCCGTCAGCGTCTCTCGCAGATAGAAGACTATATTGCTGTCGACAACCCTGAGGTCGCCTTAAATTTCATCGACGGGCTCATCGAGTCAGCTCTGCAACTTGCCAATTTTCCAGAGCTTGGCGGCCCCGTCACTGAACTCATGGATACATCGTTTCGGCAGCTGACGTACCACGGGTATCGCATCATCTATGACACCGCTGGCGATGCCGTACGGATACGCACTGTATTCCCAGGCAGAAGACTTCTTCCTACCGACGATCTCAACGACAACTGATTTCAGGGAGCGGAGCGAAGCCCTCGTCACTGTCGGCGGCGCGAAGCGCCGCCTTCAATATTGAACTCTCAGCGAGGCACAAGTCTGATCCGGGCGTCACGTGGGGGTTGGGGGATTGACTGAGTGAGCGTTAGGCGGGGCGGAAAAGTTGTTAGCCGAGCGACTGTGGTGACTTGGAGTGTCGAAGACCGAACAAGTCATAGGAGCGAAGCTAAGCAACTTTCCCGCCCCCGCCCGACCAGCGAACGAAGACAATCCCCAACCCCCCCAACAGAGAGAGCGGACAGGATCAGCTTGAGCCGAGGTAGGCCTGTCGGACTCCGGGATGCGCTAGTAGCTCCTCGCCAGTGCCTTGTAATACTATGGTGCCGGTTTCCATGACGTAGGCGAGGTCGGCAAGTTTCAGAGCGGCTTGGGCGTTTTGTTCGACGAGCAAGATTGTGATTCCGTGCCCTTTGAGTTCTGCCAGGGTGTCGAAGATTCTTCCCATCATTATGGGTGATAGTCCCATCGAGGGTTCGTCCAACATGAGGAGGCGCGGCCTGCCCATGAGGGCTCGTCCGATGGCAAGCATTTGTTGTTCTCCGCCTGAGAGTGTGCCTGCGACTTGTCGCTGACGGTCTTTCAAGATCGGAAAGCGTTCAAAGATTTTGGCCAGGTCGTCCCTAAAGCTGTCAGCTCGGTCTTGGCTGTCAGCACGATCGCCGCCTCGCTTGTGGCCCCGACTGAATGCGCCCAGTTCGAGATTCTCCAATACGGTCATGCGGGCAAAGATGCGGCGCCCTTCGGGCACGTGAGCGACTCCGAGGCGAACAATCCGTTCGGCGGCCATAGCGCTGATCGATTGACCATCGAAGTCGATCTCGCCGTTGACTGCCCGGAGGAGTCCGGAAATGGTCCGTAAGGTTGTTGACTTTCCGGCGCCATTTCCGCCGATCAGGGTGACTAGTGAACCGGCCGGCACCGAAAAGCTGACAGACTTGAGAGCAACAATGTTGCCGTAGCCGACCCGAATGTCGCTCACTTCAAGCAGGTTCATTGACCGTCACCCCTTGGGACCCCAAATATGCTTCGATCACTTTCGGGTCATGCTGAACCTGTTCCGGACTCCCCTCGGTTAGTTTCATACCCTGATCCAGCACGACCACCCGGTCACAGAGCCGGAAGATGAAACGCATATCATGTTCGATAACTATCACAGCGATGCCCCTATCGCGAATTTGGCGGACCAGCAGCATCATGGCTTGGGTTTCGCTGGGGTTCATGCCGGCTGTGGGCTCATCGAGGAGTAACAACTTGGGTTCGGTGGCCAGAGCGCGGGCGATTTCGACCCGCCGCTGATCGCCATATGACAAGTTGCGTGCCAAGTCGTCGCCTCTCCGTAAAATCCCAACAAAGCGGAGCAGGTCACTTGCCATTGAAGCCGAGTGAGCCTCTTCACGCTTGAGTCGCGGGGAGCGCAGAATCGCTGATATGACACCGGCTTTGGTCCGACAATGCCGGCCAACCAAAACATTCTCGCTCGCCGTCATGTTAGGGAATAAGCGGATGTTTTGAAATGTGCGGGCGATTCCTAGTGCAGCAATTCGAGCGGGCCCACCCTTCACCGGGGCGCCTTGAAAGACTATCTGGCCTGCAGTCGCCCGATCAACGCCGGTCAGACAGTTGAAAAACGTTGTCTTGCCAGCGCCGTTCGGACCAATTAGCCCAAGGATCTCGTCCACGCCAACGTGCAGATCGACATTGTTGACCGCGACCAGTCCGCCAAAATGCCTGGATATTCCCTGGGCTTCGAGCAGGACTTTGTCGTTGCTGAGTTCCTGTGTTAGGTCAGTTACCATTCACATCTCCAGACCCTGATTGCAACGAATTGCTCGCTCCGCTCGCAAAGCAATAAAGCCTGGATTGCCACGCCCTGCCAAAGCCCAGGGCTCGCAATGACGAGAGGGCCTGTAGTGCCACTCTCGCAGGGGCCCTGAGTAGCTAGCCATTCGGCACCGTCCTCGGGCCGGCGGGCGCATCGGCGGCGACAACTGGTTCGACCACTGACGGCGGTAATCCGGGCTGACCGGATGAGATATCTAGATCCGCCATGACGGTGCCAGGCTCTTCGGTTTGGCCACGATGAAGTTCAGCCCGGCGCCGCTTGCTGGCAATGAGTCCCTCTGGGCGGAAACGCATCAGCAATACCAAGGCTGCCCCAAAGAGCAGGAGGCGCTTGTCTTGAAAGGCACGCAGTTTTTCCGGGATGATGAACAGAAGGCTGGAGCCAAGAATTGCCCCGGGAACGGTCCCCATTCCTCCCAAGACAACGGCTGCCACAATGAGAATCGATTCCAAGAACGTATAGGAGTCGGGCGATACTTGGCTCGCCACATGGGCATTGAGCACTCCCGCTGCGCCCGCCATAAACGCGCCGATCCCAAAAGCGAGCAACTTGAGCGCGACCACGTTGACGCCCATTGCAGCAGCAGCGACCTCGTCTTCTCGAATAGCCACCCAGGCACGACCGATGCGACTGCCGTTGAGACGGACAAAAACTAGGGCGACAGCACCGATAAGAAACACTTCGAGAAAAAAATAGTTGGCAAATCCGGGCAACTCGACGCCGAGAAATGTGTGGGCCACACCAAAGTCGAAGCCGAACAAATTGAGGTCGGGAATTCCCGAAATACCATTTGGGCCACGGGTGAGTCCGTCCCAGTTGTTGACGGTGATACGGAAGATCTCACCAAAACCGAGGGTAACAATAGCCAGATAGTCACCGCGTAATCGAAGCGTTGGCGCACCAATTAGAAGGCCAAACAGGGCTGCCATGCAAGCACCAATCAAGACCACGAGGATGAAGGGCAGATGCACATGGACAGTAGTAAACGCTGCATTGGATAGGAGCGCCCCAGCATAAGCGCCGACGCCAAAGAAGGCGATGAAACCAAGGTCGAGGAGGCCAGCTAACCCGATCACAATGTTCAAACCAACGGCCGCTGCCGCAAAAACTCCTATCGAAGCAAAAACTCGTAGCCAATATCCGTCGCCATTTTGGGTGAACGGAAACGCAAGCGGCAGCAAGAAGGCCATGAACAGAGCGACCCGCCGGTGACTGTGATATATGCCCTTGAGCCAATCCCACACGCCCAGCTTGGACCCAACAAAAGCCGCCAATACTGCCAGCAAGCAAAAGAGGGCAAACTGGCTCGATCCTTCGATTGCCAGACCCCACACCAAGAGCAAGAGCAACAAGCTCGAACTCGCCACGACCAGCACGATCTCAACCCACGCCGGCACACTCCACGACTGCCACCGAGGGCTGCTCGACGTATCGGCAGTAACTTGTGTCACGCCGGGGCCGCCTGTGTCCGAGACCCAGTCCCCAACAATCCAGAGGGACGCATCACCAAAACGGCGATCAAGACAACGAAAGCCCACACATCTTTCCAGGCCGAACCATACGGGATGTATTGGGTGGCCATCGCTTCGACAATACCGATCACGAAACCACCGACCATTGCCCCGGGTAGGTTGCCTATCCCACCCAGCACGGCCGCAGTGAATGCCTTGATGCCGGCGATGAAACCCATGTTGAAGTCGACTTCTTTGAAGCGCATGCCTTGAAGAACTCCAGCCACGGCCGCCAGAATCGCTCCAATAACAAAAGTTGTCACGATGATCTTGTTCGTGTTGATACCCATGAGCCTGGCAGTGTCGACATCTTGGGCGGTAGCACGCATGGCTTTGCCCGTCTTGGATTTGCGGATGAACAACTGAAGTATGACCATGAGGGTTATCGCCACCGCCACCGTAAAGACCGAAACCCACGGAATCTCGACTCCACCCAGCACAAGTTGGCCCTCAGGGATAAGGCGAGGAAACGGCAGGGGTGCTTTGGCTCCCGGATAGAACAAACGGACAGACTCTTGTAGAAAGATCGATACGCCAATTGCGGTAATGAGAGGGGCCAGT
The DNA here is from genome assembly GCA_038904395.1 of Acidimicrobiia bacterium. Classification (GTDB taxonomy): domain Bacteria; phylum Actinomycetota; class Acidimicrobiia; order UBA2766; family UBA2766; genus JBCKKC01. Next base: position 5,159 of record JBCKKC010000025.1, read on the forward strand.
CGGGGCGCATTGCGCAACGGTCGATATGCCAGCCTCTCAACCAACACCGCCACCACCACCGAACCCAGCATGGCAAAGAGCAGCACGATCGGCAAGGCTACGGCATAGTTAGCCTGGATCGACTCTGGCAAGATGTTGTACACAGTCAGGCCAGAAAAGGCGCCGATCATAAAGATCTCGCCATGGGCGAAGTTGATCAATTCGATGATGCCGTAGACCATCGTGTAGCCCAGCGCAATCAGACCGTAAGTGGCACCGAGCACGATGCCATTCACGAGCTGCTGCAGAAACTGATCCATAGATTTCCTTGCGCTCTCCCCCGTCATCCTGAGCCCTGGCGTCAGCCAGGGCGTGAGGAGCCATGTCTGTAGGTCACGCGAACGGGATGGAAGTGGTTCGAAGAGTCAACAACCCTGCATCTTATTGCTCTGAGGTCTCGGACGTGGATCCTCACGCCCTGGCTGACGCCAGGGCTCAGGATGACGAAACAGTTGGCTGACGCCTCCCTGCAGATCACTAAGTAAGTAAGTGCACCTTGCGTGCCACGACGGAGCAAGGACCCACGACCCGATTGGTTGGGTCGTGGGTCCCGTTCACTTACAGTTGTTCAGGCTTACTGAACTCGCCGGTTTCGACGGGCTTCCAAGTGCCATTTTCGACCTTGTACACGGTAAGGATTTTGGTCTGAGTGTCACCAAATTCATCGAAGGCGACATGGCCGGTGACACCGTTCATGTCAGTGGCACCGATCGCCGCTAGAGCACGCTCCAATAGCAAGCATGAGTACAGCTAGAAGTGCGCCGGTGCGCACCAGCATGTTAGTCTGCCTAGACGGTCGACGTTTGCGGGTGATCATACGGCTTTCGGTCCTTCTTTAGGGGCGAGCTCAATCCGTTCAAGCATCAGTCAAACTAGCCAGCCGGCACGGAGGAAATCCAAGCGTACTCTTGGATTGAACCGATGTCGTTCGGTCCTGTGGAGCCCGACCAGAATCCATGCAAGCCCAGACACCAGACGGATAACTAATGAGTGAAAATATGCCCACAACTGAAGACGAGTGGCGATCACGACTCACGCCTGAACAATTCCACTTCACCCGAGAAGGCGGCACGGAGGCGCCATTTACTGGCAAATACGTCGAGATGAAAGAACCCGGCGTGTATGTGTGTGTTGGCTGTGGAGAGCCCCTCTTTGATTCAGACACAAAATTTGATTCCGGCACCGGGTGGCCAAGTTTCTTTCAACCCCACGAATCTGACGCCATCGAAGAGCGCTCCGACAACACCCTGGGAATGGGCCGCATTGAAGTGAACTGTAAGAAATGCGGAGCCCATCTCGGCCATGTTTTCCCTGACGGACCAGCCCCGACCGGTCTACGGTATTGCATAAACTCGTGTGCCCTCAACCTAAGGGCCCGTGATGGAATAACATAGGCGTTTGCAACGGCCCTGACCAGCCCTCGCTGCGTTCCTCCTCCTCGAGTAGTGCCTGCTACGCATCGTCGTCGCGCCTTGCGAGAGCCGCTCAGGACTCGCCGCAAGCGCACTTGTTATTCCATCACGGGCCCTAGCCCCAAGAATAGGAGCAGCTCATGGATCAGCATCAACTCGCCGAATTCTTAAGCAAAGAGCATGTCGGTTTTGTCCGGCTGTATTGGTGTGACAACGCTAACGTGATTCGTGCGCGGGCGTTCCGCAGCACTCTGCTTGACGAGCATTTCGATCACGGCATCAGCCTCGCCCAGGCCGCTCAGGGCGTTAGTGCCATCAGAGATACTGTCGTGGCGGGCACAGGCCTGTCCGCCGTCGGCGAAGTCTGGCTGCAACCAGACTGGCAAACGCTGGGACTACTACCGTTCAGCCCAGGCCACGTGCGAGTGTTCGCCGACATGTACCTCGACGGCGAACCTTGGTCGTATTGTCCCCGCACGTTCTTGAAGCGGATGGTTGCGAAAGCAAAATCGCAGGGCTACGAACTAGAAGCCACTTTCGAAAATGAATTCGTCTTGCTCGACATGGCCGATGGGACCCCTGCCAGCAAGGCAAGACCCATTGATGATTCATTGTTTGCTTCGACCTCGGCAATGAATAACAGTTACGAGGTGATCGACGACATCGTACGTACCTTAGAGAGCCAAGGCGTCCTCGTCGAGCGTTACTATCCGGAATCTGGGCCCGGCCAGTTCGAGCTTTCTGTAAAACACCACGACCCTTTGCGTGCTGCCGATCAACAAGTGGTCTTCCGCGAGACAGTGCATGCAGTGGCTAACCAACACGGACTCAAGGCCGCGTTCTTGCCCAAACTCTCGCCAGACCAGTCAGGCAACGGCTGCCACTTGCACTTGAGTCTGTGGCAAGGCGGACAAAATCTTGTCCCCGGCGGATCCGAGTCGGTAAAACAATTCATGGCAGGGCTGCTCGATCATCTCCCCGCCCTCATGGCAATCACGACACCCACCGTGAATTCGTTTGCCCGGATCACGCCAGGCACTTGGGCGGGAGCCTACAGAGTGTGGGGATTCGACAATCGTGAGGCGGCAATCCGTGTGCCGACAAATCCGACCTCGCCCAGCCCGACACATTTCGAATTCAAGGTTTGCGATGCAACCAGCAATCCCTACTTGGCTCTGGGGGCAGTGATTGCTGCTGGCATGGACGGCATCGCTAACGAGACGCCCCTGAGCGAGCCGTTCGAGGATGATCCAGCGGATCTTGCTTCCTCCGCAGGGCAGGGGGCTGAGCTGCCCGAGCGGCTTCCGGAAACCCTCGACAAGGCCGTGGCCTTCCTCAAAGACGACCACGTCCTAATTGACGCTCTCGGCAAAGACCTAGCTCAAGCCTTCATCGCGATCCGAGAAGCAGAATATCAAGCCCTCAAAGACGTTTCGCTCTCCTCCCAAGTAGATTTACTCCTGGAAAGGTATTAACGGTCGCCCTCCGTCATTGCGAGGAACGAAGCAACCTAGTCCGTGACGTGCATCCCAGTGGTGAGAGTCACAGACTAGGTTGCTTCGTCGCTGCGCTCCTCGCAATGACGGGATGGAACATGTGAATTGTTACCCACAAGGGCCTTGAAGCGAGTCCGACGAAAGCCTATCCTGACAAGAGATACGCCTGCGTGATCGTCGAGAGGTGGATTTTGCAATCTGCGAGGAAATCTGTGATCCCTTCTACCGATGCTGTACCTAGTAGCGAAACTCCGGGCGAGTCTTGCGGCGTTTTCGGCATTTATGCACCGGGAGCGCCGACTGCGTCCCTCACCTACCTTGGCCTCTACGCATTGCAACACCGGGGTCAAGAGTCAGCAGGCATTGCCGTTTCGGATGGCGAAACAATTACCGTGGTCAAGGACCTTGGCCTTGTCGCCCAGGTCTTCGACGAGAAGAGCCTGTCACCGCTTGAGGGTCATCTGGCTATCGGCCATGTGCGGTACTCAACAACCGGCGCAAATACTTGGGAAAATAGTCAGCCCCTGTACCAAAGCTCTGGCCCCTGCGGCTTTGCCATCGGCCACAACGGAAATCTAACGAACACGTTAGACCTACGTGACGAGCTTCCCGAAAAGGTGGCGAGCGCCGCAACATCGGACACCGACATTGTGGCCGCCCTCATTTCGTCACATTATGACGGTCCCAACGGCACAAAGGGTGGGCTTGAGCGGGCGGTGTGTGCTGCTCTTCCTAAACTGCAAGGGGCTTTCACTTTTACGATCATGGACGAGAGCTGTGTCATCGGGGCTCGCGACCCGATGGGGTTCCGCCCGCTGTGTCTAGGGCGACTTAAAGAAGGCTGGGTGCTGGCGTCTGAAACGTGCGCTCTCGACATTATCGGTGCTCACTTCGTTCGAGAAGTTGCGCCCGGTGAGGTAGTTGTCATCGATAGCAACGGTGTGCACACTATGACGCCGTTCGACGAAGTTCACCCCGCCATGTGTGTATTCGAGTTCGTCTACTTCGCTCGCCCCGATTCGCAACTGTACGGGCGAAGTGTCTACACAGTGCGCCAAAGGATGGGCGAACTGCTCGCCGAGACTGCCCCTGTCAAAGCAGACATGGTAATGCCAGTTCCCGAAAGCGGCGGGCCTGCTGCCCAAGGCTATGCTCGCACATCTGGCATCCCCTATGGCGACGGCCTCGTCAAGAACCGCTATGTGGGCCGGACCTTCATCGCTCCCACGCAACAAGATCGCGATAGAAGCATCCGCATGAAGCTCAATCCTCTCACCGACAACATCGAAGGCCGCAAGTTGGTAGTTGTAGACGATTCGATCGTGCGCGGGTCCACCACCCGCCAGATTGTGGCGTTACTCAGAGAAAATGGGGTGAAAGAGATCCACTTGCGCATTTCATCTCCCCCCTACCGGTGGCCGTGCTTCTTTGGCATGGATACCTCGAATCGATCTGAACTGATTGCGGCAGACATGTCGGTAAGTGAGATCTGCGATTATGTGGGAGCCGATTCTCTGGCCTACTTGGATATCGACCACTTGCTCCAAGCAACCGGCAGCTCAGCTGGCTTTTGTACGGCTTGCGTGACCGGCAACTATCCGGTCGACGTCGATGCTGCCCCCGATAAGAACAGCCTTGAAAGCATCCAAGAGAACCTCTTCGCCGGCGGGCAACGCTCTCCGTCATTGCGAGGAGCCCGCTCTGGGGCGACGAAGCAACCTAGTCCGTGACGCCATCTCAACAAACTTGGGTCACGGATCGGGTGGCGTGCGGACTGGCTAGGCCAAAATCACTATTTCGTATTCTTTGGCATATTTTTCTGGCAAACTTCTTAACTGGCGAGAGCTGACTTCGTGTGTGCAGCTATCGAGCCAACTCGCTTTTTGGATGGAGTTTTGTTTATGCGTGTTTGTGTAATTGGTGCTGGATATGTGGGCACCGTCACGGGTGCATGTCTCGCCCATATCGGCAATGATGTAATCGGTCTCGAACTAGATTCCGCTAAGACCGCTAAACTGAGCGCCGGCGAACTGCCCTTTGTTGAGCCAGACTGTCAAGAATTACTTGAACAGGGGCTGGCCTCTGGTCGATTGCGCTTTACGACCGTGCCCGATGAAGCTCTCAGTGATGCCGAAGTCATTTTCGTATGTGTGGGAACTCCACTGACCGAGAGTGGTGAAGCGAGTACTGATGCGCTCCGGGAAGCTGCCTTATCTATTGCTCCGCATCTAAGGGGCGACAACGAGAAGATCATCATTACTAAGTCGACTGTTCCGGTGGGTTCTGGCGACTGGGTCACGATGCTGATCGAAGATGATCTATCTGGCCGGAACGACCAAAACAAGCAGGTCAAATCGGGGTCGCCAGACACAAAGTCAGCCGCAAATTTCAGCGTCGTGTCTAATCCCGAGTTTCTACGGGAAGGATGTGCGGTTGAAGACTTCCTCTATCCGGACAGGATTGTGCTCGGTTCCAGTTCAGCAACGGCGATCAACAAAGTCATAGACCTCTACCGTCCGATCATCGAGCAAGATTTCACATCGTCATGCCCAGCGATAGCAAAGATTCCAGTCCTCACAACCACACTGGAATCGGCGGAGCTAATTAAATATGCTGCCAATGCTTTCTTGGCGACAAAAATCAGCTTTATCAACGAGATCGCCCAAATCTGCGAACGTGTTGGTGGCGACATCGAACAAGTAGCCGAAGGCATCGGTCTAGACCGGCGCATTGGCAGCAGCTTCTTGAACGCGGGCATTGGTTGGGGTGGCTCATGCTTTCGCAAAGACATCGTCGCTCTCAAGCACACCGCCGAGGAGTACGGATACACACCGACGATGTTGGATGCAACGTTGGAAGTTAACGACATCGCCCGAGCAACTGTGATTCGCAAGCTCCAAGACGAACTAAAGATTCTCAAAGGAAAAAGAATTGGCCTGATGGGCCTCTCGTTCAAACCCCTTACCGACGATTTACGCGATGCCCCTTCGCTCACGCTAATCAACCGTCTACACAATTCGGGTGCTCGAGTGACCGTCTTCGACCCGGTCGTAACCGACATCGGCGAGTATAACGACCTAGCCCGGTTCGCATCCAACATGGAAGAACTTGCCTCTGGCGCTGATGCTCTTGTTCTCGTCACGGAATGGCCAGAATTTTGCGTTCAGGACTGGAAACAAATCGCCAAAGTAATGCGCCATCCGCTCATCATTGATGGTCGTAACGCTCTGCCACGACAAGAAATTCTTGACGCCGGCCTGCAATACGTCGGGATCGGCCGCTAAATGACCATTGGACTTTACTCATGAATCGGCTGGGCGACGAGTCATCACCCTATTTGTTAGCGCACAAAGAGAATCCGGTTGATTGGTATCCATGGGGACAGGAAGCTTTTGCGTCCGCTGCGGCTCTCGACAAGCCAATATATTTGTCGGTGGGATATTCGGCTTGCCACTGGTGCCATGTCATGGAACGAGAATCGTTCGAAGATGCTGCCACCGCCCAGATCATGAACGACGGCTTTGTCAACATCAAGGTCGATCGTGAGGAGCGACCGGACGTTGACGCAATCTACATGGACGCTGTGCAGGCTATGACCGGCCGTGGCGGCTGGCCCATGTCGGTCTTTCTCGCCCCCAGCGGTGAACCGTTCTTTGCCGGCACGTACTTTCCGCCTGTGCAACATCACAACATGCCGTCATTTGGTCAAGTCCTTGAGGCAGTGCGTGAAGCTTGGGACAATAAGCGTGATCAGGTAATAAGCCAAGGTCAAACGCTCGTCTCGCAGATATCCCAGTCGGGCCAGATGGTGCAACAGCCAGTTAGGGACGACACCCTCGCCGCCGCTACCCGAACGATCAAGGCCAATTGGGATGAAACAAACGGCGGTCTGGGCGCTGCCCCCAAGTTCCCACAATTTATGGTGCTGGACTTTCTCTTGTCCAGCTGGTCACGCACCGGCGATCCATCCACATTGAGTCTTGTCGAGCACAGCCTGACCCGCATGGCCCGAGGTGGACTTTACGACCAGTTGGGCGGGGGCTTCCACCGATACTGCGTTGACGCCACTTGGAGTGTTCCCCATTTTGAGAAAATGCTTTATGACAATGCCCTGGCCGTGCCGGTCTATCTGCACGCCTACCAAGTCACTGGCAATCCGCTTTACCAAACTGTGGCCACCGAGACACTCGACTACCTCACCCGAGAGATGCTCCAGCCCGAAGGTGGCCTTAGTAGTAGTCAAGACGCTGACTCAGAAGGCGAAGAAGGCAAGTTTTTCGCCTGGACCAAGCTGGAATTCGAGCAGGTGCTAGCCGCTGCCGGATTGGCCAATGACAAGATTGCCCAAGCATGTCTGTACTTTGGCGTCACACCGGAAGGCAACTTCGAGCAAGGTGCCACAGTTCTGCATGTGTCGGAACCGGATGCATTAAGCCAGACCGAGGTCGAGCGAGCACGATCTGCTCTCTTGTCGGCCCGTGCTCAGCGAGTGCCGCCGGCGACAGATGACAAAGTTTTGGCGTCATGGAACGGCCTTGCCCTTTCCGCGTTCGCTATGGGTGCCCGGATCCTGAACCGCCCTGACTATCTTGCAACAGCCCGAGGCATTGCAGATCACATCATGGGCAGGATGGTCATCGGGGGACGACTCCGCCACTCCTGGCGCAACGGCCAAAGCACAGACATCGGCTTCAGCGAAGATTATGCAGCGGTCGCTGTCGGCCTCCTTGACCTCTATCGATCAACATTCGACCCCACCTACTTTGGAACGGCTCAAGAGTTGGTCACCACGATGATCCAACTGTTTGCGGACTCCCAGGGCGGCTTTTTCACGACCTCCGCCGACGCAAACGACCTGATCGTGCGGCCCAAAGAGATCATGGACAACGCTGTGCCATCAGGAAATTCACTAGCGGCGCAAGCATGTGCTCTCTTGTTTCTGTATACGAATGACTACCAGCTCCAAGACCACGCCGTCAACGCAATTTCGGTTGCCGGCAATAGCCTCGTTACGCACGCTGTCGCCTTCGGCCAAGCCCTTTCAACATGGTCGCTGCTTACGGAGGCCCCCGTGGAGGTAGCAATAGTGGGCGCAACAGACGGCAATCTGATCGATTTCCTAAATAAAGAATATCTACCCCACGTTGTTGTAGCTGCCGCTTCGGAACCTGCGGATAACCAGCCACCACAAATTCCCCTTTTAGAAGGTCGTACACCTGTTGGAGACCAAGCGGCCGCCTATGTGTGTCGCCAATTTGTCTGCCAACTGCCCGTGACAGACGTCGACAAGCTTGCGGGACTGATGAGCGCTATCCGGGCGTAACCATTCTCGCAACCCCAACCCGTCATTGCGAGCAGAGCGAAGCAACCTAGTCCGTGACATTTCATCAATAGGATGCATGTTGTTGACCCCTTGAACAACCTCCATCCCGTTCACGTACGCCACAGACTAGGTTGCTTCGTCGCCCCAGAGCGGGCTCCTCGCAATGACGGTCGGGCGCTGCGAGCCTACTTCGGCAGGTTCGACAATACTTTGACCGCGTCGTCAATGGATGTGACTGAAATGACTTTGACTTTGGTGGCGACCTTGCGGGCATCAGCGAAGTTCTTTGCGGGTACCAGAAAGTAATCCGCCCCTGCTGCTTGGACAGTATGGACCTTCTGTTGAATGCCTCCGATCGCACCCACTGACCCATCCTGATGCATTTCACCTGTGGCCGCTATCTTGTGACCCTTGGTGAGATCGGCCGGACCCAATTCGTTAATAATCGCCAGTGTGTAGGCAAGGCCAGCCGATGGACCGCCAATGTCCTTGCTCTTGATATTTACCTCAACCGGTGAGTCAATCTTTGGGTTGCTGATGGTAAGCAAGACACCGACGATCGCTCTGTTGGGATTTTTCGGGTCGGGCGCGGTTGTGACAGCAACATCTTCAGTGGCATTCTCATCTGCCTGGTCCTTCTTGCCGGGGCTGCCGGGCTTGCCGTCAGCTTGCTTACTCTTATCTGCCAGGTGGTTACGTCGCACGTTGAACACCACCGTTTCACCAGGCTTAACAGTCGAAAGAACCTTGACGGCATCTTCTGCAGTCTTGACTGACTGCCCATTGACAGCAAGGATTACGGCACCTACGTTCAGCTTCCCCTTCGCCGGCGAGTCCTTCATCACCTCAGCCACGGCAGCACCATCGCCGGTAATCGTCACCGGATACCCCAAGTGTTTCAAGCCCACGTAAGTTGCCTCAAGCTTGGAGTCAGACATCAGAATCTCATTTAGCTTCTCAACTTGCTTAGGAGTAAGGCCGGCCTCTTGCTCTTGGCTGGACACTATCTTGTCTCTTGAATCCAACGCTGCCGAAATATATGACCAAGTATTGAGCGGAGTCACCGATACCGTCGTCAACAACATTTCCCCGGCATGGTCATTGACTTTCGCACCTTTGACCTGAAGCAGAGCAGAAACGTCCTTCGTTTGGCCTGGACTGATTGAGTAGTACGGCAACGGAATGAAGGACACGACGATAACAATTGCCGACAAGGCAACGAAAGTAACCCAAAAAATAGCGAGGCCAGCAGGAACCCAACCGACAAAAGGAAACCGCGACGGCCTTGCCTCAGATTCGACAAGCTCATTGAATTCACGATCGAGTTCGTTCAATTGAGCGTCCATGTCACGCTGTTCACGGGTGGGGCGGTTGGGGCTCATGCAAAAAAACCTGTTGGTCAATTCAAACCATTTCAGCCCTCACGTCATCCTGAGGGAGGCGCCAGCCGACCGTGAGGATCCACCTGCGGCGGAGCCGCAGACCAACCTTCACGTTCAATCCATACCAATTGCTTGCTTCGGCAATGACAAAGACCTAGTGGCGACACTCTCTCGTAGAGGAATGAACGGTTACAGCCAAATTTGTTCATTGCCACTCCAAGATTGAGTTGTAGTGATGCATGAAGTGACTCCTATAAAAGGTAGTCGCCCCCGAAGAGGGTAAATCCCAACCCTCCGAAGAGTGTTAGGTTCAACTTATGGTTACCAATAGAAAAGCACAATTGGCTGCGGCCTTGCAGGGCACAAGCAGCGACCCCCGAGGCGATGCCGAACCTGACCCAGCAGTGCGACTCACCGCCCTCCTGGCAGCTTCTCGACGAGACCACGGCACCGAAGACTCAGCTGATCTAGAGCCAGTACTGACCGCTGGCCTCAAAGATCCAGACCCAGCCGTTCGCCGAGGTGCTGCTGAAGCGTGCGCTATGCCGAACACGATCTCGCCAGCATTCACGGCAGAGTTGGTAGAAATGCTCAAGACTGACACTGAAGCCTATTGTCGCGAGGCGGCTGCCTTTTCATTGGGCGAAACTGGCGCTGCTCCGGCTGCAAGAACCCTCGAGACCCGCTTGTCAACCGAAGAGTCTCCTCTTGTAAGGGAAGCGATAGCTGGAGCGCTGGGCTCGATCGGCGACCCGAATTCTCTTAAGTCGGTAATTAGCCTGACAACCAACGAAAAGCCGGCCGTTCGACGCAGGGCAGTCGTGGCATTGGCGGCCTTCGATAGTCCCGACGCAGATAAGGCAATCCAAAGCGCTTTAGCCGACAGGGACCGCTACGTGCGAGAAGCAGCCGAATGGCTCTTGCGGGAAGACTAACCTGCCAGGGTTTCCACCCCAGAATGGAAACCGCCTACTGCATGAGAATCTCTCGGACAAGGTCGAAGGAATCTAGGGCCCAGCCAGCACCGCGGGCAACAGCCTCGAGGGGGCTATCGGCCACACGCACTTGGACTTGAGCTTCGGCTTGCAAGCGTTCGGCAAACCCATCGAGCAAACTACCACCACCCGTGAGAACCATGCCTCCGACCATAAGGTCTTGAGCCAATTCGGGTGGAGCTGAACTCAGACAGTTCAAGACAGCAGTTATCGATTGCTCCAGTGGGTCTTTGATCGCAGCGTAGACTTCCTCAGTTGTCACCACGATGCTGCGCGGTACGCCTGCCACTAGGTCACGGCCCCGCACCTCGATCTTGCTGCCATTCATTTTGTTAGCTGAACCCACCGTGCATTTGATTTCTTCAGCAGTTCGTTCGCCAATTGCCACACCAAATTCTTTTCGAACGAGGGCCTGGATGGATGCGTCAAGATCGAACCCGCCTAAACGCAGCGCATTGAGCGTGACGATACCCCCCAAAGAAATCACAGCCACTTCAGTCGTGCCGCCACCCATGTCAACAATCATTGAGCCCAACGGCTCATTGATCGGCAAGGATGCCCCCATTGCTGCAGCTAGCGGCTGCTTGATCAAGTAGACAGACTTTGCGCCGGCCCGCATTGTGGCTTCTTCGACAGCCCGCCTTTCAACAGGTGTGATCGAAGCGGGCACACAAACGAGCACTCTGGGCTTCCCAAAGTTGAATCGTCGAGACACAACCGATGACATCACAAGTCGAATGAGTCGCTCAGTCACGTCGAAGTCGGTTATGGCACCATGGCGCAAAGGACGGATTGCCACTACGTGGCCAGGAGTGCGCCCAATCATCTCCCAGGCTTGTGTTCCGAATGCGAGCACCTGTCTAGATCTAGTGTCCATGGCAAGCACCGTCGGCTCATTCAGGATTACCCCTTGTGAGCTCTCGTAGACGAGTGTATTGGCTGTGCCTAGATCTATAGCGAGGTCACGTGCCAGAGCCGTCCCCCTTGTCTGAGCGAGGCTCCATCGCTTGCAGGCCCCGCTGAAATTCAAAAATTGAGCCGTGGCGCCGACGCTTGATCGGCCGGGAATGCCTCAACCAAGCCAGACTACTGAATACCGTCACCAACGACAAGAGCAAGACTATGTACCCCATATTCAACCCACAAAAAAGGAACCTCTGCCTCAGGAAAGCTTAGCCGCCCTGACCTGGGTCGCGAACCCGTAGGCAGTCCTCCTTTGCGCTGCTGACCTGGGGCTCACTTGGGATACCAAAACACTGGGATGCTCAAGTAAGTGGCGCACATTTGCTAATGTTGGCTTCCGTTAGTACTGGCTGGCTGTCAGCAAGTCGCAACATCAAGCTGATTGCATAAAAAAAGTTTGAGGATACTGATTAGCCTCGTATCTAAGCGAAATAAGATCTTTAAATATGAGTGAAGCACCTGATAACCCCGAGAATCCCAGTTCCAGTTCTGAGCAATCCCAAACCAGATCTGAGCCGCTGCCACCCCTGCACCCTCGTTACGAAGCGCCGGCTGAGCCCAATCCGCCGGCCGACCCTCCAGCGACAAGCCAAGATGGATTCAGAGTGCAACTACCGACCGATGCTTGGGAGACCAACGCCGATATGCCTCCAGCTTCTCCCGGCACCCCAACTAGCCAATACAACTCTCCCCCTGCCAACGCCCCGGCTTACGCCCAACCCGCCACTCAAGCCAGTCCAGCTGGCGGAGCCTACCCCGCCGCCGTTGAGGCACAGCCCTACTATTCAGAAGGTTACGCACCAAACCCCAGTGCTACCCAAACCAACAATCCTTACCCCTACCAGCCGGTTCCAGAACAACCGACTCCTTTCGGCACCCCACCTGCGGCCTGGGCAGGTTCCGGAGGCGTCCGGCCCCCGGTCAGGGCTCAGTCAACCGGTAGCGGCGGTCCCCGTTACGGATTTGTGATTTTGTCGTCTGTGATGGCGGCTGTTTTGGGGGCCGCCATTGCCATCGGTGCTGTTTTCGCCGGCGGCGGCTTCCAACAGGCGTCGTCCACCTCAACAAGAGTTATTCCAGCGCCGAAAACACCCACCGACGTGCGAAAGAGCGAGTTCAACAACGTCAACGTGATCAAGATTGCTGACGAGGTCCGCCCGGCTATCGTCAACATTCAAACCCAATCATCGCTGGGTCAAGGTGGCACAGGCTCCGGGGTCATTTATGATGCGAGTGGTTTGATATTGACCAACAATCATGTTGTCACCCTCGGCGGTAATGCGCCTATTGGGGCCAGCACCAAGCTAAAGGTCCAACTCACCGACGGGCGCAGCCTCGATGGAAAAGTTCTGGGCACCGATGCTGCTGCCGACATAGCAGTTGTCAAAGTCGACGCAACCGATCTGCCTGCTGCACCGCTGGGCACCGCAAAGACCCTGCGAATCGGCGAGCCAGTGGTGGCGATCGGGAATCCGCTCGGCCTTCAAGGCGGACCAACCGTTTCTACCGGTGTCATTTCCGCGCTAGGTCGTACTCTCCAGGCTTCACAAGATTCGTCTCTGTACGACATGATCCAAACAGACGCCTCAATTTCTCCTGGCTCATCGGGTGGCGCTCTTGTCGATGCGCAAGGCAACGTGATCGGCATAACAACTGCCAAGGCCCCCACGGAGGTCAACGCTGAGGGGATCGGTTTCGCCACCCCCATCGACATTGCCCGCAAGGGAGCAGAGCAAATCGTAGCCAACGGCAAAGTGCAGCGCCCGTATTTGGGCATCAGGGGTGGCGACACGCAAACCGACGGCGCCAATGCCAAAAAGGGCGCCAAGATCACATCCGTCGATCCCGGAACACCGGCCGCCAACGCAGGCCTCAAGGAAGGCGATGTGATCACCGCCGTTGACGGCGATCCTGTCACCTCATTCGCAGGCCTCATCGTTGCCATGCGCAGCCACAACGTTGGCGACAATGTCAAGCTCACCTATACCCGCGATGGAAAAGATGCTGTAGCCGACATCAAGCTTGCCCAACAGCCAGAACAGACCAACAGGTAGCTCGGATCTGCCCGTAACCATTCTGCCTCCCTCTCGTCATCCTGAGGGAGGCGCCAGCCGACCGTGAGGATCCACCTGCGGTAAAGCCGCAGATCCACCTACATGTTCGATCCATTTGAATTGCTCGCTGCGCTCACCACCGGGGACCCACAGTCACCCCGACGGCTGGATTGCCACGCCCTGCCAAAGCCCAGGGCTCGCGCAATGACGAAACGGGTGAATGGTTTCTTGCGAATAGCGATATGATGGGCTCGTGTCTTCCAACATTGACCCGATGGGGTTTTCGTTACCAGCAAATTTCGATTTGAACGCCCTCTTCAAGGGCAGCGCCGGACCTGTCAATTGGGACGTAGCTGCGTTTGTGTCGGCAGCAATGGCGGGCGATGCCGAGGCTTCGCCACGCTGGCATGACGTCGAAGACGAATATACCCAACTTGTCCGAGCGGCCGAAGTTATGGTCACGAGCTATACAAAGCTCACGTCTCCGGAACTCCTCACCCCAGTTCAAGTCGTGAGTCGCGCTCGATGGGCAGAACTTCACTTAAAAGCCTTCGCTCCTCTGGTCGAACCCATGGCCAAGAAACTGGCTAACATCGACCCGGCACAAGTTCACGAGGGCACCACCGAGGTGCCATTCCAAAATCTTCTCAAAGCGCTCATGCCCTTTATCATGGGCAGCCAAACGGGAATGCTGGTTGGGTTTCTATCGCACCATGTTTTAGGTCGATATGACTTGATGCTGCCACCTGCATCACACGGCAGCTTGGTTTTTGTCGCCGAGAACCTGGAAACGGCCGAGCGCAGTCTCAATGTTGTACCACGTGACTTCAAGTTCTGGTTGGCTTTGCATGAGGTCATCCGGGCCATTGTCTATAGCCAGCCTGGGATCCGTGAGTCATATGCGGAACTAGTTGATCAGCTCGCCGAAACGGTCCAGTTCGATTTTTCACGGATTTCTGACATGCCCGAAATCGATATGAACAACATGTCGTCCATGCAATCGATGCTTGAGGGTGCTGGCGATCTGATGGCAACAGAACCAACAGCACAACAACAAGCCGCCGCGCAAAAGATGCACGATTTCATTGGCCTCATAGAGGGCTTTTCTGATCACGTCATGTCGGCCGTCGCGGGTGACTCAATCCCATCAATTCAACAGATCGAAACCGCAATTGCCCAACAGCGCTCAGAGCGCAGCGACGTTGAAGATGTGTTTGAGCAGATGATGGGCTTCGATTTGCGGCGACGTGAGTTTCAGGATGCTCGCCGTTTTTGCGACAAGATTGTCGCTGACGAGGGCATTGATGCGCTCAATAGGGTGTGGGCCCAGCCTGTAGCCCGCCCCAACCAGCACGAGTTCGAGCATCCTCAAGAGTGGGTCGCCCGCACTATCGGGCGCAGAGGTTAAGTGCCGCTACATCCTTAATTCTCTCCATCACGGGCCCTTAATCATCGCCTTGTCGACGCCAACTCGCTATGATCCACCTGCTATGTCTACTGCGGTCTGAGAGCCATTCGCCTTGACGCACTGACCGCTCGGTCATCATGGGGTCCGCCCAATAGGAGAAGCAGATGTCAAGTCCTAATAGCCATCCTTATCGGTCACAAATTCTTACTCTATTACAAATTGCCTTGGCGGATTCAGCGGAAGCGGCTTCGCCGCTGACTTTTGAAGCTAGGCGACTATGAGTTGCTGATCCGAATCGTTGTTGACCCACTGCAGCGTCACGTGGGCACCCAAGGCCTGTGCAAGCCTCGCTACTGTTCCCACCATTGGAGTTGTTCCGCCACCTTCGATACGTGCTATCGCCGGTTGAGTCATGCCCGAACGCTCACCCAGTTCTTCTTGGGTCATGTTGGCAGCGACCCGCGCTGTGTAAATCAACTCTACAAAATCCATTGCGATACGGGCGTCGCTATAGCCACGAGTCGCCTCGGGAGTTTTCATCCGCCGCTCACGAATCGCCTTTAGGTTAGACATGCCCCAAACCTCCGACATCATGGGACTCGAGGCACCGAAGTGCCACAACCCTCGCACGCTCCACTTCCCGTCTCTCAACTTGGCGCTGAGTCGACTTCCGATTTCGCATGATTCGTTGGACGGCAGAAGGCAACCTAGCGATCTCCGATGAAGATGGAGCAGCTTGGTATCTTGCTGTTTGGGCGCCCGAGACATTTTTTGTGCGAGCTGGTTGACGTGGCCTAGTTGAGGTCCCAGGCCCTTTAACTGAGGCATGCATCTTCGTTGATGGCTTAGCCAAGGAAGATTTCCTTGAGGACAAGCGCACCCAGCAGGCCGTCATCATGAGCCTCATCATCATTGGGGAAGCAGCAACAAAGGTGATGGACGGTTACCTCGAATTCACCCACGCACATCCAGAAGTGCCGTGGCCCAACATGCGTGGCATGCGAAAGCACATCGCCCACGGCTACTTCGAATGGAAGAATTTGAACCACGTGAGGTACGATGCCTACCAGACCGGCAGAAATCAGACTCTCAATGTCTTAAGCCACTATGACAGGTTGGTTGTCTGTAGTTCTGATGGTCAGCTTTTTCGGACCGCCGTAGTCACGATACAACCGGGGGTCGGAGAGACCTACGCGCTTACTGAATCCCGCCATGCGATTAAGGCCCAAATATTTCAAGAACGAGTCGTGGCAATCGCAGCTGGCCGTTGGCATACCGTTGCAGTAAGCCAACAAGGCGCCCTCTATCAAGCGGGTACGACTCAGAGGCCGGGGCTAGCCAACTGCTCCTCCCCGGCCTTGCGGGCGCTCCCTTTAAAGCTCTTTAGCTTTTTTTTGATCCTCTCAGCTGGTTCTCAGCTCTGGAACATACAGTCAGCATTCGTATTCGAATTTTTGCTCACTTTTTGAGCGACCTCCACCCATCACAGCGGAGGACCTCACGATCAGGAGAACAACGTTGAAGTTCAACAAGAAGTATTTGGTGGCGGCCGTTTTTGTAGGATCGCTCGCCACATCGGGTTTGGCTGCCGACTCGGCCAGCGCAATGAGAGCGGTTGTTGTTGCTGGAAGTACCAACAACAACAATCTCAGCATGCATAATAACCTAGGGTCAGGGCAAGAGCAAGATGGGGTGTCAACAGATGCTCGTGTCCAAGGAGTCAAGTCGATCGACGACGGCATCGGGTTGTCGGCGACCACCAACTCTCCAGCGGGCGGAGGGGGAGCTACATCTACAGTAGCCAGCACGCCCATGTGGCCGGGTTGTGACGACTCTTCAGCTTCGGCTAGTCCGGACCCACGTTTTGCAAATTCGACAAGTACCCACACACCCCCAATGGGCAATGGTCGACCCTCTCCCTGGACCGATCAAGGGTGGGGCCGTTCTGGTGATCGCAATGCTTCCGATACTCCGCTCACGTTCGGCGAAGAGCAAAATGAAGATGTTGACGCCCGTGAACTTGAAGCCCCCGATGAACAAGTTTCCGCAAATGATGATATTGCGCGAAGGGCGCTTGGATTGCTGCCGGAAGTCATCGCAGATTCATGGCCTAATCGACAAGATGTGGTAGTTCAGGCTCTCAATTTAGATGACGGTGGTGTCAGGCTTGGATATGCCGATGGCAGGCGGGTCATCGATCCGGACCCGATCCCCTATGTTCCTGACACAGACGACTCCAATGCGAGTTCCTCCACTTATCCCAACCGTTCTGCGGATGGGGAACGGACTCGTTCACACACGCCCATCGGTGGCGAAAACGGCGACTTTGGTGTGCACAATGCAGCGGCGCTACACCGCGGCGATAGTGAGAGGGCAGATGATGATTCATCCGCCGACAATGCTTCAAATGCAACACCCGACAGAGAGTTCGAAGTGTCCGCTCAGGGACTCTAGGAACTTCAGTCGCCTCTTGGTCAGAAGACATGGATGACGCGCGTGACTTTCACGGCGATGATCGTGTCGAAATGGCGGCCGCGCGCGATGAGGAAAACTGGGCCACAACACCAGGTGGGACGACAAGCCCCCTCTTTTAAGACGTGGAATCAGAACCTGGCGACTATTCCAACGACGACTGGTCCCAGATGTCCTCTGCCATGTAGTTATGAGGCCCTGAGTACAAGATGATGACGGCCAGCGCGGTATAGGTCAAGCAAGAGTCGAGATATTGTTGCTTGCTTGATGATGGGCTCGGCGGGAACTCCCAGCTGACAAGCCATTTTGCACATTGTGGCGCTGGCCTGCTGAACCCGGGTTCTCATGAGGTTTTCAGGATCGTGTGCTAGGTTGCGAATTCTTAGAAGAATTTCACTCGCAAGCCAAAGTAATTCATGATGATGATTCGCCGAAAATTTAATTCCATATTCCTTGGCCTTCTGGTTGCTAGCGCCTCGCTATTTTCGGTGCTGGGCCCAGTGGCGACGAGTCCCGCTTTGGCTGTGGGGACGGGTCGTCACCCGTTGGCTGAAGTGATGGGGGAAGATGGCCAACCGTTGCCTGTCGGCACGATGCGTACGATAGCCACAGATATTGCTGAAGGAATCATTGGATCGAGTCCGCCCGTTGATTTTGCTTTACTCTCGCGTGGCCGTGTCGTGTGGGCAACGCATGAGGGCACTGGTTCACTCCTCATTTTCATTGACATGAGCCGTGAGCAAAGACAATTCAGTGTTCTGCCGCTTCCGTTCAAAATCAAAAAGATCGTTGCAGACGAAGCAAACCAACGGGTGTGGTTCTTGCATGAGGCATTCAACGCCAAGAGCAATCGGGGCCAGCGTGTGGACTGCCTAGTCAGTTTTGTTCCCTTCGATGAAGTCAGGGTTAAAGAGCGACGCCTGGATGTGCGATCGATATCTCTTAAAGATATAAAGAATTCTGAGTCACCCGGAGATCCGACGGCTGTGCTCGACCTGAAGATAAGCCGTCAGGGTATCGCAGCGTTAACAACGGACAAGGGTGTAGTCATCTTCAGGGGCGATATTGATGGTCTCTATATTGCAGAGACCACACCCTCCATGATTCCGCTGCGCCGCCCATCCGCGCAATCAACTGGTTTTGATGGCTGGAGCAGGTTCTGGACATGTGATGAAGGTCCATCAGATGCACCGCAGTCTCGTAGCTGCACTCTTCTAGAGTTCGACCAGAGGGCCGTTGGTACGGCTCTGTTCTCTCTTACACTGCCAGAGGGGATGTCTTTGTTGGGTCCATCTGTGGGCCTCGCAATCCCTGAAGGTTCGTCGGTGGTCACCTCTGCTGGAATGTTGACAGCCAAGATGGGTGACCCAAGCGTGACGGTATTTTCTCCGGTTGTGCTGGGAGATCAGCTACATCAGCCTCGGCTGGTGGTTAGCGTCCCAAACGCCTCTGGGGCTGCGCCGATTATCGCGTCGGCAACCGTTGGGCCCGATGGTTCGCTGTGGTATGTCGATTTCATAAATAACTGTATCTATGCCTTCGACTTTCGCACGACTAAATACAATTGTTACCCACTGCCAGAGGGGAGTCGCCCTTCGAAAATTCTTGCCGGAAGCGATGGCAAAGTATACGTCCTGGCCCGGGGAAGTCGGCGCATTATCGCAATAACTACTGTAGAGATGACTGACTCCGAGGTGAGGGCAGCGCCGATCCAGACCAGTGGCACCGCTGACCAGCAGGATGTCGCAAGTGCGACGTTATCAGCTGACGTTGGAGCCAAACAGATGGTTGCCCAGGCCGAGGAAGCAATGCGGAAGGCAGACGCCGGGCAAGCCAAGGCTCGAGAGGTTGCCTCCACGAGACGCGCCGGGAAAGTCGCGAAGCAGCGACATGCTGGTGAATTACAGGCTGCTCGCCAGCAGGCCCGGCAGGAGCGAGCGCTTGCACGCAAGCTGCGGAAACAGGAATTGGTCGACGCTACGAACGCTTCAGCTAAATCACACTCCGGCCTGGTGGGACCAGGCAGCGCTACGGATGACGATAGCACACCCGCAGATGCAACGGACTCAGATGACCATGCCCAAGAAACAGAGGCCCATGGTGTATCTGGATTGCAAATCGATTGGGACCATATTGCTCAAGGTCACTTCATGCCAGCAGGGGGTGGAACTGTCGGTGCAGCAGGGGGCGGAGCTGTCGGTGCAGCAGGGGGCGGAGCTGTCGGTGCAGCAGGGGGCGGAGCTGCTGCCACAGCTACTTCGACCTCGACTGGTGTGAATGGTTGGTTGGCGAGTCTCCCAAAGAGTAAGTTTCTGGCAGAGAAAAGCAACCCAGCGGTCCTTCAACCGTTGATTGATCAGGCCATCTCATCAACAGGAAACCGTGTCTATTCTGCCAGTGGCAATCTGTTGGTCTTTTCTCGAGCGACGAGTCGCATTGGTCGATGTTTCGACCTTGGTTCAAAACAATGGCAAGAAACCTCAAACTATGTTGTTGTGCTCTCGCCTGACTCCTCAAGGGTAATTACTGCATACCCAACCAGGGCCTCCTTGTAATTGGGCCGGTCGTCCGAATCGACTTCGAAGTTCCAGGTGGACTTAACAACGGTGCCCCACACTTCACGGCCACGGTCGGGAATTATCGATTCATTTTCTCCATCGGAAATCAGGCCAGGCTGCTGGGAAATGGCACATTACGCCAAAATCAAACACCAACAGAAGTTATAGATGTTGATGGAACTTCGCTAGCTGATGTTGCCGCAACCTCAGCCGGAGGCGATCACGCATGTGCTCTGCGTTCTAACCTTGGTGTCTCTTGTTGGGGACGCAATGACCAAGGTCAGCTCGGAGATAGAACCCAGAACCCCAGTTTTGTAGCAACGGGTGTCCGACCTCGGACACCCAATCCGACGGTGGTTAACTGAGGGTCTAGGACCTCGGCTGTTGATGGTGTCTCGGATATCACGTGTTGAGTAGTTGAGGCCAGCAGCTTTGAGCTGGAGTTCCAGAGTCCGCTCGAGCAGGAAGGCTTCTGAGTCACTACGCCCATCCCGTTTGCTCAGGAATTTAACGTTTGGTTTAAGTTCGGATGACAATCTGCCGATGAAAAAAGCATGTAACCCTTTCGAGCCGTTTCCTGGCGGAGCTGTCGGGGTTGCGGAGAGGAGTAAGCATGGTCCGAAGAAATGGTCTCATATCACGAAGATCGTTAGCTGCCGTCTCATGCTGCCTCGTGCTACTTGTCGCAAGCTGTGTTGGAACACCAGATTCTGGACGTCCCAAGTCGGAAACTGCTCCTCAAGATTCGGCCGACGAGATCGTTAACGGCGACGATGGCAACGTTCCGACTCGTGAAATCATGGTGAAAATCCCCGCCGGCGCTAGCGACAAGGATGTTACCGAAATCTATACGACGCTGCGCGCGAGAAACCCCGAGAAGCATGACTATGTGAACGATGAGTGGGTGCTCGTGAAGCGGCCAAAGAGCATCAAGGAGACTACGGAGAATAAGGCTGAGGAGAAGCTTGAAGATAACCCTGCCGTCTTAGCTGTAGAAAACAACGCGAGATCACAACTAGACGACGTCATGCCCAATGATCCCAGATACCCCATCTTTCAAGACAAAGACAGCCAGAATGAGCCA
>JBCKKC010000026.1:0-26271 GCA_038904395.1 Acidimicrobiia bacterium
CACTGAAAAATGCCATTGGCGTTGTGTCGGGTGTCGGACACTCCTGCGCTATCAGCAACCAAAGGACTGTTTATTGCTGGGGACGCAACATTAATGGGCAACTGGGTAACAACAGTGACAAGGACAGCCCGCAAGCAGTGCGAGTCGTGCTGGAAAGGAACCGTCCCCTCAACAATATTGAGGCAGTGGTAGCCGGGGCAGATCACACATGCGCGCTTGACCAACTTGGATTGGTTTTCTGCTGGGGTGACAATGGTGCGGGCCAGGTAGGCTTGGGCCGCGGTTCGCCACCGACTATCAAGTTTCCCAGGCACGTCTTAAGCGACGTTCACTCGATTACCGCCGGCCAGTATCACACTTGTGTACTTCTTCGCAACGGCACCGTGTCTTGCTGGGGAAGTGACTCTCATCATCAGCTTGGTGCGCTCGATGAAACCGCCTCGACAGCGACGACGGCATCAGTCCAGTCCAGCCCTGACGTCGGCGTCATGGCGCTGGAAGTAAACTCTCGTCTACGTGTTGTTTCTACACTTCGTGACGAACTCAAGGAGCTCGCAGCCCACCTCGAAAACCGAGGGCTGGATAGTCGTGCTCGCTTGCTGCTCGAACAGCAGCAGACGGAAAAGAAAGCCCAGTTGGTTAGCGAGCAGCAGGAGCTGGAGAGGAAGTATCAGCCCCTGTTGCAACACATGGCAAGGGAAGAGAAGACTGAGTTGCAGTACGGCCAGACGAGAGTGGCTGGTAGCAGGTCCACTCCTGAGCTCGTTGTCGACGGGCACCAACCTTTGAGCGACGTTGTTAGCATTTCGGGGGGTCAGTTTCACACCTGCGCTGTCACCCGAGAGGGGAGTGTGCATTGCTGGGGTGCCAACCGTGAAAGGCAACTGGGCGGTCAGGCCGTCGGTGAATCTCTAGTCCGGGTTATGATGCCAGACGGCACACCATTGAGTGACGCAGTGTCTGTTGGTGCGGGTAACGGACATTCGTGCGCTCTCGACAAGCAAGGTCATGTATTTTGCTGGGGTGATAACGATAATGGACAGCTTGGCGACGGCAGCCCTACCGTGTCCCGCAATGTCAGCCCTGTCCGGGTGATCGACGAAAGCGGTCAAGCTCTAAAAGATGTCGATTCCATCACGGTTGGCGGCGCCCATTCGTGTGCTCTCACGAATGCGGGGCGTCTCTATTGCTGGGGCGCTGGCTCTGATCGGCAGCTTGGATCTCCAGAAAGGCAAGAAAGTCGCACGGCTAAGCTAGTCGATCTGGCTGGGCGACACGGACTGATTAGCGCGGTTTCAGCGGGCACATGGCACACGACCGTCCTGACCTCCGACCACGATGTGTTACAACTAGGAGGGGAATTCGGTGGTGACCTCGACCTTTTCATGCGATAGAGATTTTGGCCTTTCGGCCCCCCTCGTCATCCTGAGCCCTGGCGCCAGCCAGGGCGTGAGGATCCAGTCCGAAACATTACAGCAATAGATGCATGTTGTTGATCCATTCGAACTATCTCCATCCCATACACGTACATAACGGACTAGACGTACCCGTCGGTCGCTCGAAATGGCGGGGATACTATCTCATGTCAGCTTGATGTTGGTATTGCACGGTCTTGGGTCGTGGTTAAGTGCTGGCGTAGATAGCGCAAGAACGGGGTGCCGCCAGTACCGATAGCGGTCGGGTTGGCGTGTTCTTCTTCTTGGACAGCAATGTAGTCCCGAGCGATCTGGACGTGGAGCTTGCGAAAATCGCTGAGCCGATCGATGCAGGCATTGTGCGCCTTGACTAAGTCCGGATTAGTAGTACCAGCCTCGATGATGAATTGTCGTAGGTCGACGTCGGCGGTATCTTGGGCGATCATCTCTACGAATGCCTGGTGCTTAACTGGCATGTATGAACGCAGTTCTGAGAGGTGCTGCGCGAATGGGCTACTGGAGTCGAACGTGACCCCAAAGAGCGCATCCATTGTTGGAATGATGGCACTTTGGGCTCCTGACTCGCCTCGGAACTTCTGAGGCTCGTTGTTCCACTCTGTAACACCCTCATAGATGAGCCCGTTGGGCAAGGTGGGATTTTCTTTCCATCCAAAAATGTAGGGCCGAACACGCTTGTAGTAAATGTGGGGATCGCATTTGTCGTATATGCTCGCCAGCGTCTGGGTGATCTCGGCGAGAACGTCTGCAATGGTGCCGAGGCTCGACTGGATCACGTCCAGCTTTCCAGATTGAGCGGCGTGAAGGCATTCGGCTGCGGCTGCAATCGCCGGTCCGGCAATCGCTTCAATCGCTATGTGGACAATGATGAACCAGGCCTCGTCCATGCCGCCCAAGAAATTGCACAAGATCTCGATGTTGTCAAGCGTGAGTGGCTTGTCCGGGCGAATGCGACGCCAATTATGCATGGCGTACGAGGCATAAGACAGAACAGGCGGCCGATCCAGTTGCTGGGCCACTGCATGCCAAGGCACTGCAATGTTGTCCGGCACACGGTTAGTGACCGCTTCTTCTCCCCACACATAGCCATGCCCCAGGTATGACAGCACGAGCAGGGCACGTTCGAACTCGGCCTCGCTAGTCAATTGGTCGATGCCGAGCTGGGGCATCTGGTCGATATAAGAGCGGGCTTGCCCGGCGATCAGGAGGACGGGCAAGCGGTGGATGGCTATGTCCCAGGGCTCATAGCTGCTGGGCAGACTCGTGAGCGGATCTTGCGCGGGAAGGAAGCCAGTTTTTGCGTTGACATCGAACTTTTCGAGACTAACTGGACTCATTGCGTCGCCGCCTCTTACTGCTCAGTGTGTCGATAGATAGGCGTCGCGCACGACAAAAGTCCTTCTCTCCGATATGGATGACAGCGGGCATGCCCCGGAAACCTCAGAATCCAGGGTTCCCTATCATCCCCTATTTGGGGCTTTAGCAGCAATTTGGCTCGTGGATTTGTTGTCGAATCTAGGGCAACACGGCGCCGACAAAGTCCATTTTTGGCCTAGCGAAGAGTTGCCCTCCGATCGACAATGCACTCGTTTGTAGTTGGAGTCGCTGTCTCGTAACGCTCTCGAAGATAAGGCGTAGGTCTCGCTGGTCGATCAAGCCGGGGCCCTCTTCGGCGAGAAACGTTGAGAGAAGAACCAAGTCATGATCGCTGCCTAGTAGTTGTTCAAGTTGTCGGGCCGAGCGAATTGCCGGCGAGATTTCTGCTTTGCCAACGCTCTCGAGGAAGTTCAATTGGTAGAAGAGATGCTTGCTGACCTTACGCCAGTCGTGCCACGTTGTGTCGGTTGGCTGAGTGCTCACTTGTCGGAATAGTTTACGACCACGCTTGTAGGTGGCAGCGAGCCCCGGGCTAACAAGTTCTAACCCCGCGCCGGAATCCAAAGGCCAATCGTCAACATGTTTAGCAAAGTCACTCAAACGGGAGGCAGCGGCAGCGGCTGAGTCTGAAACGGCACTTACCTGGTTTGGACTGGCGCTGGCACTGATGTGATCGGCCAGATGGTCGCTGATCCGTTTCATCGCCGGCTGGACACGACTCTCCACGGCTAACGCTTGAGCAGTCTCCCACAGGACTTGCGTATCCCGCAGCCCCGATAGAGACTGTGCCACATCACGCAAGAACTGATTATCACGGCGGAAGTCCTCGGCGGCGAGAGATGATCGAATCAAACGCAACAGGGCACGCAGCTTCTTACAAGCTTTTCGTGCCTCATGAATTGCTTCAACGAGTTCTTCTGGAGCGTGAGTGGCACTGTTCAGGCCCTCGGTGGCAGCGGAGAGTTGCTCGAGCGCGCATCGTCTGATGCCGAGACCGAGGCTCTCTTCTGGTGCAAGTTTGAGTGCCATGGGTTGACCTACTGAGGAGTAACACAAAAAAGCCCGGACCTCAAGGGTGTCGAGGTCCGGACGCGATTCTACAAGATCGCATTACCGCGATGTGGCGGAGTGAAATCCGTCACCACGGTTGCCGATCCCGGGACGAATCAATTACTTGTACTCGACAAGTCCGATGATGTTGCCTTCGCTGTCTTTGAACCAAGCACCACGGATTTCGCCCAGTGATGCGACACCGTTCGTGGTCTTAATGCCTGGCATGTCATACTCTTCGAAGACGACTCCGTCGCCTCGCAACTCGCTGACAGTGTTGTCGATGCTGTCGACTTGAAAGCTCAGCTGGGTGTGGTTCCCTGAAGCGCTTCCGCCGCTCGGATAGAGGCAAAACTTCGCCCCGTTTCCACAGTCATAAAGCAGCCCGTCAGGCCTTTCCTCGGTTGGCTTGAGCCCTAGCTTGTCGGCGTAGTAAGACTTCGCCCTTTCGATATCGCTGGCGGGCAGTGTTGCGTACGTTTGCGTTGATGCGAACATGATAATTACCTCCTATGGCCAGTGTAGCCACTTGGTCTAGACCCAAGGCAAGTCGGCGCCTCGGGTCAGTTCGGGTGTGCTCGGGCCTTGGCTTGGCTGTCACGCCCGGGCGCATGCGGATTTCATCTAGCCTTGGAAGAGGCTTACTGGTGAGAGATATTCGGGGGATGATCATGCGTTTGATTGGTGTAGATCTGGGCGGTACGAAAATCCAAACAGCTCTGATTGAGGGCGATGCCACCGATCGCTCACAGCCAGTTCCTGACGAAATTGGAGTGGGTAGTACTGTGGCTGGCTGGACCATTGTGGCAGAGGACCGCACGGCGACTCCCGCGAGCGAAGGTGTCCAAGCAACGGCCGAGGCCGTGGCAGGGACGATCAAGTCCGTTGGTACTGAGAGCGTCGAAGCGGTCGGCATTGGCTTTCCTGGCCTGGTGGACCATAACGCTGGTGTAATCTTGCGGGCGCCAAATCTTGCCGGCTTTGATGGCGGCGAAAAATTTGCTGAGCGTGTGTCCAACCTTGTTGGCTTGCCGGTCTTTCTAGACAACGATGTCAATGTGGCTGTGGTGGCCGAGCACCAAATTGGCGCAGGTGAGAACGTTCCAAACTTACTGGGTGTGTGGATGGGCACTGGTGTGGGCGGGGGTCTGATTCTTGATGGCAAGTTACGCCGTGGCCCGCACGGCTATGCGGGTGAGATCGGTTTTCTTGTAGTGAAGTGGGGCGGTCGCAAGTATGGGCCGTTGGACGGATCGCTCGAGGCTTATGCGGGCAGAGGATCTCTTGGTGATCACCTGAAGACAGAGTCCGGCGAATATATGGGTGACATTCAAGACATTATGGCAGAGAAGGGCAAGACGACCCTGACCAGCAGCGTGTTCTACAAGGCCTACGAGAAGGGTGACAAATCCGTGGTTCGGCTGATCGATAGGGCCGCCCAAGCGATCGGTATCGGAATTGCCAGCCTCACCAACGCGCTTGATCTGGAGCGGGTAGTACTGGGTGGTGGGATGGGCGAGCGTTTCGCTCCGATCATCATGGGCCAGGTCGAAAGAGTCATGAAATCGCACATGATGCTGCCAGATCTCGCCCCCAAGATTGTCGCTGCTTCGCTGGGTGACTACTCCGGGGCGCTGGGCGCCGCCTTGACAGCCAAGGAACTGCTTGGCGCATCTCCGTCATCCTGAGCCCTTGGCAGCAGCCAGGGCGTGAGGATCCAGTTCGTGACCCGGGTCTGCGTGGTGGATGTGGTTGATGTCACTCAACTACCAGCATTGTGCTGGGTATTGTTCCGGAGAGTGCTGTTGAGCGCAGCCTAGGACTTGGTGGTTGCCGGGGGTGGGGGTATACGGGCTGAGCCCGGCACGGGCTTGGTGAGTCCAAGTCGGCACGCGTCTTCGGGATCCTTGTTGTGGTTGACGAATTCGGCTGTATCGCCCTGCGGGTATGTGAGAATCTCTTTGGCACTGAAGTCACGCGTTGTGCCACGCGTGGTGTCGTCGACGTCGAAACAGATCCCGAAGTTGGTGTGCCCGATTGCTGACACGCTGGCGCCTCCAGCGGCATCAAAGATGATTGTCACGCTTGGGCTTGTATATTTATTGTCGGCTTGTGAAATAAGTTTCGGCACAAGACATGGTAGCGGTCCGGCTTGTGAAAGAGTAATGGTGTCGACGCCCTTGATGGTCGTGGCCAACTTGCATTTGGGAGCTTCCGATTGATACTTCTTTTGAGACTCTACCTTTTGCGTCTGCTGGGCAGATTGGATCTTCGCTGATGAACATGCTGCCAGGAGCGCAGAAAGGATTAAAGCCGCCAGGCATGAGGTGAGCCTTTTCGAGACACCCTGCATTTGAATCCTTCCCCAGTTCTGCGGTCACCCTTCAATTATGCCTTGTCTGTGGACCCTTAGGTTCCCATTCAGTCCGACAGGACGTCTTCGTCGGGTCGCAGCGAGCTTGAATCGTTTTGGGATGGCGATTGGCTGGGCTGTCCGGCTCGCGTCGTTGTGGGACTCTGCCACGGAGGTACGGGCGCTGCGGCACCATCGCCACCACTCACGTCGGGGTAAGCATTTGGGTCGTCGCCAGAGTCCGCCGAGTCTTGTGGAGGAGCAAGGTTTGGCTGATTGCTATCTGGCAGTCCGGCGGTTCCTTTCTTTGGATCCTTTGCCGAGATTGTTGACCGAGCTGCCGATATCCGCGCCGCTAACACTTGAGCCTGTTGCATGAGAGCATCAAGCTGGGATTCCAGAGAGTTCAGTTCTTGCACAAGCTGATTGTATGCTTGCGTATTTTTATCGAAGAGAGCAACACCGCGCTGATGGTCCAGAGCAACTCGAGAATCAGCGATAACCGACGCATTTTTCAGTACTGTAATGAGCTCTTTGGCAGCGTCAAGGTAGTCGAATACTGCTGATCGCCTGGCGCCAAGTCCCGTCGACATTGGGTCTTTGCCCTTGCGAACGTCCTTGAGTTGTTGAGTCACTCGCGCTTGGGTCGTGCTCGCTGATCGCTGTGACGCAATTCCCACGACCGTCAGCAACAGACTCATGAGGAAAACTGCAGCCGCTACACACACCTGAGCGACGCCCTGTTGCCACATGTTGCTCGCCCGAATTGTCGCTATCGCCTTCTTGAATTTGGTGGATGCCTGGGCAACCAAAGGGATTGGGTTGGGATTGTTGGGTTCCGGATTCTCCGCTTGGGAGGGGCCAGTCTTGGCTTCGTGAAGAGAGTCAGGTGCGGGGCTAGAGAGCGCTGTCGATGTCCGGGTCACTGCGCCAGCTTTTCTGCCTGGGCCAGGTCCGCTCGGAACTGTTGAGCGGCCGCATCTTCGTGTGCGAGCGCCATGGTAGCGTCGGTGTCGATCCGGTCTTGAGCGCTCTTTTTGTCGCCTGTTGTTAGTGAATCGACTGCCGAATCGAACGCTGCATTGGTTTGGCGTCTCGCATCCCGAAAGGCGACTCCGCTGGCGAGGAGCTTGTTGAACACAGTCTCGAAGCGGGCGACTTCAAATGTTTCGTCGGCAACACTATTGCGGGCCATCTGCCTCGTCTTTTGTATCTCCGCTCGTGTCTTTTCGGTTTTGCTGTTAGAGTCGCTGGCTTGCAGCAATGCAACAAACCCGATGACAAAGAGGACTAGGCCAAGAATTCCGATTGCGCAGCCAATGAAACGCAACGTTCTAGGTTTGGGCAAAGTGAATTGTTTGGACTTTGTTGCCTCTGGGGGGGTTTGCTGACGCTGCATGTGGTGGAGCTTATGATCACTGTCTGCGGAATTTTCCCCTTTGCAGCAGGTCGTGGACGTCTGGTTCCAGCTCAGCCGATCGTGCTCGAGCCCATGGGACCTACGATGTTGTCGGCAGAGTGAGTCCACTGGCTAGTACTATGATTTCTGGCCCACAAACGCGCTACTAATTCGATAGCGGGCCCTTCTCCGGCCTTGTGAGATATCGCTTCGGGGAAAAAGATTCTGTGAAAAGTCCGCAAGATGTTAGAGAGCGTCAGAGTTGGAACTCAAGAAATTCATTCGTGAGATACAGGACTTTCCAAAGGCGGGGGTCCTTTTCCGTGACTTAACCCCTTTGCTGCGGGATCCAGACGCATTTCGCTTGGCAGTTGATCGCATGGCCGCCGACTGCGAAGACGTCGATCTGGTGTGCGGAATCGACGCACGTGGCTTTATTTTGGGTGCCCCTGTTGCCCTGAAGCTTGGTGTCGGATTCGTGCCTTTGCGCAAGGGCGGCAAGTTGCCCGGTGACGTCGAGACAACAGTCTATTCGCTGGAATATGGCCTGGAAAGCCTGGAATTGCAGCAAGGCTCGATTGATGCAGGCCAAAGAGTGCTGATTGTTGACGACATCTTGGCAACTGGTGGAACAACCCAAGCTGCCGCAGAACTTGTCGAGCGATCGCAAGGTAAGGTCGCTGCCTTCACATTCTTGATTGAGCTATGTGCCCTCGGGGGTCGCAAGAAGCTGGAGCCCGCCGAGATTAGGGCATTAATTTCCTACACCGACTGACTGGCCTTGTGTCCCGCGGGAGTTTTTCACAACAGGACTGTTACAATTCGACTTAGTCTTGAAGTTGAGTCGTCTAGCCCCTATGAGGGCGAGTAGTTTTTTGCAAGAGGAAGTGGTGCCAGCATGAGTGTTCGTGATGCGCTGGTTCTCGATCGTCCCTACCAATATGGGTGGGAAGACGAGGTCGAGTACGAAATAGTTTTGCCGCCAGGGATCAACGAGGACGTCGTTAGGACGATCAGCGAGATCAAAGGTGAGCCCGACTGGATGCTAAAGCTGCGTTTGCGTGGGCTCAAAGCCTTTTTGCGCAAGCCTCAACCGAACTGGTTGGCCTTCGACCTCGATCAGATTGATTTCGACAAGATCTCTTTCTTGATGATTCCTAAGGGTGCCAGTCAAGAGAATCAAGACTGGGCCAACGTGCCCGCCGAGTTGCGAGCCACGATGGAGAAGCTCCAGCTCACCGAACAGTCAAACGTGCTTGCCGGCCAGGTTGCCCAGTACGATTCGGCCACGGTGTTTCATCGCCTCCAAGAAGATTTGCAAGAACAGGGTGTTATTTTTTGTAGCTTTGACGAAGCTGTCACTAAGTATGAAGACATCTTCCGGCCCCACATCGGCAAGGTCATCCCACCCGCCGACAACAAGTATGCAGCGCTGAACTACGCCGCTTTCTCGGGCGGTTCGGCCATTTATGTGCCGCCCGGTGTCAAGGTCGATGAGCCGCTATCGAACTATTTCCGTATCAACTCGGCGGGTATGTTCCAGGGCGAGCGCACGCTAATCGTTGTCGATGAAGGCGCCGAAGTCACCTATTACGAGGGCTGCTCTTCGGCGGGCCAGAACCTGAAAGAGAAGCAAAACCGTCCGGAACCCTTGCACTCAGCTGTTGTTGAACTGGTCAATTTGGGTGGCACGATCAACTACATCACGATCCAAGAGTGGGCCGCCGACGTTTGGAATCTTGTCACCAAGCGGGGCGCTTGTTTCGGCGAGGAATCACAAATCAACTGGGTCAATTTCGAGAGTGGCTCTGGCCATACCGCCAAGTATCCGGGCACCGTATGCATTGGTGCCGGTTCCTCTACCACGATCGATACGGTCACCATTGCCGGCCCTGGCCAGACGCAAGACTCTGGTTCCAAGATTGTTCTGGCCGGACCTCACACTTCGGGCAGTGTGCACGCCAAGAGTATTGCCTTTGGCGGCGGTCGTGGAGTCTACCGTGGCTTGCTTGAAGCTCGAGAGGGCGCAGAGGGGGGCAAGCTGTCGAGCAATTGCGACGCTCTCATGTTCGATGACATCAGCGAGTCGACAACGCATCCCTATATCGATATCCGCAACAATTCCGTGCATCTCGCCCACGAAGCCACAACCGCCAAGATCGGCGAAGACCAAATCTTCTATCTGATGAGCCGGGGACTCAATGAAAGGGAAGCCCAGGCCATGATCGTGTCGGGCTTTGTTGCCGATACTGCCGAGAAATTGCCGGCTGCCTACTATGCCGAAGTGCAACGCATGATCCACCTGCAATTCGGTGACGAATCAATCGGTTAAGGGGTGACCGATCCTTGGCTGTGTGTAGCCATTCATGGCCCAACTGCACAGAGCGGTGCTACTAGCATTTCGTCATCCTGAGGGAGCCGCTAGGCGACCGTGAGGATCCAGGAATCCGAATGTTGCGAGCGAAGCGAGCAATCCAAAATGGATCGAATGACGCTAGTAACGTCCTGCTCGCTGCGCTCGCAGAATATTTAAAGCCTGGATTGCCACGCCCTGCCAAAGCCCAGGGCTCGCAATGACGACAAGGGTGATGGCTACTTACTAGGGATTGGCTGTGCGAGCAGCAGAGCAAAGTCGGGGAGACTCTCTTGGTCGGTCCACCAGCCTGAGATGTGTAGGTCAGCTGCGGCCAGTTCGGACTCGATGGTGACTCGCTGGAACTTGGTACTGATCTCGGTGCGCAAAGCTTCATCCTTGGTGAATGAAACCGTGAGATCTAAATCTTTGATCTCCACGACTTGATCGTCAGCGCTGATCAGGAGCATCTCGATCCAACTGTTCGCGGGGTCGAAACGGGCTTGGTGGGCAAACTTGGTCAAATCAAAGTTGGCGTTGAGCTCTCTGTTGATGACCTTGAGCATGTTCAGGTTGAATTGGGCAGTCACTCCAGCAGAGTCGTTGTAGGCGGCCTCAAGTCGGCCAACGTCTTTGACTAAATCGATACCGAGTAAGAAGGAATCTTCAGGCGTTAGGTTGGCTCGAATGCCGGCGAAGAATTCGGCTCGTTGGCCCGGTGACAGGTTACCAATTGTTGAGCCAATGAAGATCACGAGTCGGCGGCCCAGTTGGGGGATGCGATCAAGGTGGGTTTCGAAGTCACCAACCACCCCGTGCACGGCAATGCCTCGATAGGCATCGGCCACATCGTAGGCTGTTTTGGTAAGGAAAGACTCGCTCACATCGAATGGTACGAACCGCTTTAGCTGACCGTTGTCGCGCATCGCATCGAGTAGAAGCCGGGTCTTGCGACAGGCGCCGGAGCCGAGCTCGACCAGAGTATCAGCTCCGCTAGCGGCCACGATTTCGGCAGCGTGATTCTCCAAGATGGATATCTCTGTGCGGGTCAGGTAATACTCAGGCAGTCGTGTGATGTCTTCGAATAGGTGCGAGCCGACCTCGTCATAGAACCATTTTGGGGGCAGTTCTTTTTGTGTTTGAGAGAGTCCGTTGAGGACGTCTTTGCGCAACGCTTCGCTGGCGTTTTCGGAATCCAGGGCTGACTCGATGATGATTGGTGACCGGGTCGGAATGCGATCCGTTGAAAAGCTTGAGTGAGACCCGTTACTGCTGAGCGAGCGAGCGCAGCGCAAGCCGGCAAAGATCTGGCGGCGAATCGGGTAGTCCCAATTACGGAAGGTGGGTCGAATAGCCAGTGGGTGCGTGGCCCACGATCCGCCCCGCAAGACTTTGTATTCGTCCCCAAAGAAGACTTCTGAATACTCTTCGTACGGGAAGGCGGCAAAGCCGGGATATTGCCTGAAGTCGCTCGATGTCCATTCCCACACGTCACCGATCATTTGCAAGCACACTGGATCTGCGCTGAATGCCGGGGCGTGGGCAGATCCAGGCCCGTTCAGTTCCGCCCCGAGATTGGCAGCCAATGTTGCATCGGTTGCTTCTTGGGCGGCATGTTCCCATTCGAATTCAGTTGGCAAGCGTTTGCCTGTCCAGCGAGCGAACGCGTCGGCCTCATACCAGCACACGTGCTGGACGGGTTCGGCCAACGGCAACGGCATTACTTCACCAAACCGATTCACTAGCCAGTCGTCGCTGGTGATGCGTTCCCAATACTGAGGGGCAATTAGGTTAGCTTCTTGACGCCACTGCCAGCCAGCCGCAGTCCACAAGCTCTCACGGTCGTAGCCTCCGTCGAGGACAAAAGCCAGATAGTCGGCATTCGATACAGGCACGATGTCCAGAGCGAATGGCTCCAGTACCACTTCGTGCTGCGCCTTTTCGTTGTCATAAACCCAAGCAGGGCTCTCAGCAGGCAGGCCAATCGTCGCAACGGTCTGGTCGAAGAAAATCTCAGTGCGGGTGGGGCTTGCGGGCAGATCGTGGAGAGTGGGGGAGTCGTGCTTGTTTGGGGGCAGGAATGTTTGTCTCCCAGGGGAATTCGCACCGAGGATTTGCAGGGTGGCGAGCATCGTCTCGATGTGTTGATGCTCATGTTGGCTAACCAGGCCGTAGACGAAACCATTGTTGAGTAGGGGATTATCGGGTGCCAGACTGATCTGGTCCAAAACCTGTAGCACGTTATTGCGCACCATGTCGACGTAGGCCCGGGCTTGTTGGGGGTCTAGTAGGGGCAATCCGGGCCGAGAGGAACGGGCATGTTCAAACGCGTCATACATGCTGTCGTAGTGCGGCGACGTTGTCGGCCGACCGCTGACCTTATTGAGTAGCCACGACTCTTCGTAGTTGCCGATGTGAGCCAGGTCCCAGACCAGAGGTGACATCAGCGGAGAGTGCTGCTGGATGAGGTCTCTATCAGATAGGTCGGCCAGCAGACTCAGGGTTCTGTCCCGTGCATCCGATAAGGCGTTGTGGATTACGCTCTTGGAAGCCGTTGAGGTCTCGCCCGGTCCGTCGCCGCTAATGTGTGTTAGCTCTTGAGCGGGCGCGCCAGGTGTAGTGCGGGGTTGCGTTGTTGTCATACCGTGGTTTTCCTACCTACCTGCTGTTGTTGAATTGGTTTAGAATTTCGTCTGCTGGCGTGAGTCCACGGCGCACATACCGGTCGGCATATTCTGCAACGAGCGCGTGCAAAGTGGGTGACACGTCATGGTCGACCAAGGCTTCGAGAGCGATGTCGAAACACTGAGCAGATGCAGCGGCAAATCCTGGCAGAGACAGTCCGTGCTGGGCGGCGTCCTGCCAGGTTTCCTGCTGTGACTCCGATGTATTAGCGGCCTGGGCGATGTCGAAAACGGCATCAGCGGCGGAGTCGCTAAAGAACAGGGCGGCTACGATCGCGGGGGCGACCATCCAATAGAGTCCGTCTTGCATGTCGACCATACGCAGTTCAAGCCACCCCCGTGGGCGCACCGGTGGGAAGAGAGTAGTCAAATGGTATGCGAAGTCGTCGAGGCTAGGCTGATGGGTTCCCGCCCGAGGGTCGGCGTTGATCGATGTGTGAGAACCAGCGTCGCTACGGAGCCAGTCTCGAAATGTCAGATTGTTTCGGGGCGGAAGGTAGGTCCCGTCGGGCTTGCGCATCAACATGACGGACGCGTCGAGTGAGTAGTGCGCCCAATCGCGAGCCGGGCTCACTCCCTGGTTGACCGGCATTGTCCGACTGGGATCGATGCCATGCCAGACTGCCATTCGGGTCGACTTCCATCCCGTCGGAGTGCCACCAGCCAACGGCGAGTTGGCAAACGTGGCGGTTAATAGGGGGCCGAGTGCGTGAGCCAGTCGCCACCGGTTGTCGATGTGGTCTTCTGAGGGGACGTCGACGTTGATTTGAACTGATGCCGTATTGCACATCATGCTCGGGCCGACCAGAGAGTCGCTGCAGGCGCCGGACTGTGTGAAGTAGTGCTCCATCGCTTCATAGCGTGGCAATTTCAAGATCCGCTCGGGTGCCCGTGTGGGATGGTACCCGCTCCCGAGAAGCTCAAGCTCGTGTTGGGCGAGTTGGCTACGGACGCGAGTCACGTCTTGAGCAGTCTCGTCAAACACAGCATCGATGTTGCTGTGCGGCTGTGAACTTATTTCAACCTGGCCACCGGGCTCTAACGAGACTGACCCGTGCAGAGCTGGCTTGGCAGTGCCGATAGCGTTGTGTAGGTCAGTCAGTTGAAGGGAGGCAGAGTCATCGCAGCGCCCGCCTTGAACGGATTGATCGTGGTCCGCAGCGGGCGATCTTTGAGTGAGCCACTCGACCTCAATACCCAGGCGAGGCTGCGGACACGAACGAAATGCGCGTTCATCTAGATATGTAAAGACCGCTTCTTCTGTAAGTGACTCAGGGCTGGACGGCCTTATGGGCATGCGGTATCCTACGTCTTTGGCCTGTGGAAACTTGAGTGAGCGTAATCGATTCGCAGCCCTTTGTCCACTTGAACTGGGAGTTTTCGTTGGGTCGGTGCATCCTACGGTCAGTGGGTGGATGCCTCGTAGTAGGGGTTGGTGCCTGAAGCATGATCGGTGACGTCAACTACCTTGGTGATTTCTGGGACGTGATCCGTGATGGCAACCTCGATACCTTGGGTGAGGGTGGCCTTGGCCATCCCGCAACCCTGGCAGCCCCCGTTGAGGCGCAAGTAAGCGACGTCTTCTTCGATAGCTACCAATTCCGCTTGGCCACCGTGAGAAGCAATGCTCGGGTTGATCGATTGGGTTAACACTTGCTGGACACGCTCGGCAACATCGCCGCTCAACTCGACAACAGGGGCTTGCGGGTTAGCTGCGCTGGCTGGTTTCTCGGGTGGACGATTTGGATTAAAAATGACCAGCCCGCCCTCATCGCTAATATCGAGCGTTGCCCCACGTAACTTGTCAATATCTGGCTTCGGGATAACAACCGAGAGGTCGTCGTGGTTCTGGATAACCTCAGCGGCGGTCACGTCATCAAGGCGCTCAAGATACATGTCGTAGGCAAACTCGGCGCCATTGGCACCAGCAACCTCGAGCCAGAGGGCGAGGTCTTGAGGGTTATCCTCATTTGCCCTGATTTCCTTTAGCTTCTCACGGGCCTTGTCGGTCAAAATGACGATAGGCGTTTTGGTTTCGATTACTTCTTGAGTCTTTTCACTCATCAGTAAACCCCTCTTGGTTGATTCTCGATCAATAACGCGCCAGGATGTTTAGGGCCCTCGCAGGATTGTCCCGGAAAATTTCGCCACGAAATCCAGCATAGTGCACTCGTCTCGCACCTGTCCGGCCTAGCTCGCAGTTCACTAATGGTGGCGGGATGGTACCGGGCGGTCCGAGATTCGGCTAATGTATATCTATTCGTCAAGCACCGATTTCTTCCGTTACACCCCCAACAAGATAGATGTATGCCGAGGTGTTAAGGGATATGCCTAATCAACAACCGCCAGGTTCAGGTTGGCCCGATTGGGGAGAAGGTCATCAGACTCCGGGCCATCAGACTCCGGGTGATCAGCCGCCTTTAGATTGGGGACACAAACCTGCGGACTCGGGACAACAAGGACAAAACCCGGACTATCCGACCCAGACTGGCATGCCCGCTCAAGGACCAGGCCAGAGTGGCCCCCCCGGTACCCAGCAGCCCTATCCTGGTCAAGATGGCGAGGATGACGATGACAATAAGCGAAGCCTCCTCATCATTATCCTGATAATCGCCGGTGGCGTGATCCTGATCTTGTTTGTTACGATCGTGTTCATGCTTCTGCCGTCGGGGCAGAAATCAGAGGACGTGTTGTTAGAGAGCACAGCTTCGACTGGTCCTGGTCCGTTTTCGACGCCGCTCAGTTCAGAAGTAGCGACTGGTGCAACGTCGTCGATTCCCACAGTTAACCCAAGCTCATCAGCGTCGCCTTCTGCCGGAGGGACGGCTCCTCAAGCAGTTCCTGCTGGTGGGGGTGGCGGAGGCTCGGGGACCCTGAAGGGGCCCTTTGGTGGCACTGGCGACAATACCTTGTGTGACCGCGAGCTTCTCATTAGATTTTTGACAGATCCGGCACACTCTCAAGAAGCGTCAGAGTGGGCGCGGGCACTTGGAATACCGGTAGCAAGCATTCCCGATTACGTGAGGGGATTGATTCCGACAGTGCTCTCATCTGACACACGAGTTACCAACCATCGGTACAAGAATGGCAAGGCGATCGGCTACCAGGCAGTTTTGCAGGCTGGCACAGCTGTCTTGGTCGACGAATATGGCAAAGTAGTTGTGCGCTGTCGCTGTGGTAACCCGCTTCTGCCGCCAATTGAGTATGGCAACCCTCACTACTACGGCAAGAAATGGCCTGGTTGGAATCCGCCTCCCTATACCGTCTATCCGGCGCCAAGCCCTTACTATCCACGCGGTGGCACGACAACGACCACAACTACTACGACGACAACGCTGCCATCGACGCCCAGTAGGCGAACAACCACGACCACGAGGGGTACGACAACAAGCCGTGAGAGAACGACAACGACGACGACCGGACCTACGACGACGACGACGACGTCAGGTCATTCGACTTCAACGACGTCAGGCGGATCGGACGGGGCGCCGCACGGATAGTCCGTCTGTGTCTCCAGTTAGAAACTGAGTGGCGTTACTGAGAGGAGCTCGTGAGGGACTCACGCAGTGCAGCGAGTTCCTCCACTCGCCGGATGTACTGGGGTGTGCGCCGAAAGCGGGCGGCAATGTTGGGGATGTCAGCTCCCGAGTCAATCCATTTCAACACTCGTCGTTCGATGGGTCGGAGCCCGACTGGGCTAGTTGATGGGGGAGCGTTGCGACCCGGCATGTTGGCCATGTCGATCACTCGGCGGATGAATCCTGGACTACGACGAAATCGGTTGGCGATGTCGATGGTTTCACAACCAGCAGCATCGAGACTAAGAATTCTTCGCTCCAGCGGACGCAGATTGACTTCAGGCATCATAATCAAGACTCCTCATGGGTGACGTTAGTGACACGCAAACTCTTACTGCATTGTAACCAGATGACAGCCGATGGTTGCCATTCAATGGAGTCCGGCTAGCATACGTGTCAGCAAGGGAGGATCTGGGTGCTATGGCAAATTTCGATTACGACGTTCTGGTTGTTGGCAGTGGTTTTGGCGGGTCAGTTTCGGTGCTGCGATTGACTGAGAAGGGATATCGGGTTGGCGTGCTTGAGGCGGGCCGGCGATTTAGCGCTCAGACTCTGCCCAAGACCAACTGGGACTTGCGTAATTTCTTGTGGTTTCCCCGTTTGGGTATGCGGGGTATCCAGCGCCTCACTCTCTTGAAGGATGTGTTGATCCTCTCCGGTGCGGGTGTTGGTGGAGGTTCCCTGGTCTATGCGAACACGCTTTATGAGCCCCTCGAGGCTTTCTGGCACGATAAGCAGTGGGCACACATTACTGACTGGCGCCAAGAGCTTGCCCCGCACTACGACCAGGCACGCCGTATGCTTGGTGCCACACAAACCCCGTTCGAGACGCCAGCCGACAAGGCCATGCAAGAGTTGGCAAAGTATTTTGATGCTCCCGAGACTTATCATCCGACCACAGTTGGGGTTTACTTTGGTGAGCCCGGGGTGCAAGTCCCCGACCCCTATTTCGGCGGTGTGGGGCCTGATCGACGGGGCTGCATTAAGTGCGGCGCCTGCATGGTGGGGTGTCGTCACAACGCTAAAAACACCCTCGAACAGAATTATCTGTATCTTGCCGAGCAGGCTGGCGCCAAGATTCATCCTGAGTGTGAGGTGGTGGATCTTGAGGCGCTGAGCTCGGGCGGCTACCGGGTCACAACACAGCGCCCAGGCAGCATCAGCAAGTCGAAGGCCCGCACGTTTACGGCCGAGCAGATTGTGTTCTCCGCTGGGGTGCTTGGCACGCTGAAGCTGCTGTTCAAGTTGAAGGCTGCTGGGCGGCTACCGAAGCTGTCGGATAGGTTGGGCGATCTTGTGCGTACCAACTCTGAGATAATCGCCGGCGCCGAGGCCCCAGACACCTCGGTCGACTATTCCGATGGCATCGCAATCACCTCGTCGATCCATCCTGATGAGCACACCCACATGGAACCCGTTCGCTACCCGAAGGGTTCCAACTCGATGGGGCTATTGGCTTCGATCATGGTTGATGGCGGTGGCAGGACCCCTCGCCAATTGAAATTCCTCGCCCAGATCGTAAGAAACCCGAAAGCGTTCGTGCGCAGTATGTCGGTGAAGCGCTGGTCAGAGCGCACGATTATCTTGTTGGTCATGCAAAGCCTCGACAACAGCCTCCGAATTCGGGCTCGAGTACAAAAGAGTGGCAGGGTGAAGCTGACAAGTTCCACTGGCGATGGTGCCGAACATCCCAGCTACTTGCCGATCGCCAACGAAGCGTCACGGCAGCTTGCCAAAACCATTGGTGGAGAGCCTCGCAACGCTATCAACGAGGTTCTGTTGGATGTGCCCATTACCGCTCACATACTCGGCGGCGCTTGCATCGGCGAAAGCAGCGCCACCGGGGTAATTGACTCCTACCAGCGAGTGTACGGATATGAGGGTTTGCATGTGGCCGATGGCTCGGCGATTGGGGCCAACTTAGGAGTTAATCCTTCTCTGACGATCACAGCGATGACCGAACGAGCCATGTCACTCTGGCCCAACAAAGGCGAGCAAGACCAGCGGCCCGTGCAAGGGGAGGCCTATCTGGATGTCCAGCCTATCTTCCCAAAAAACCCCGCCGTCCCCGCCCACGCGCCGGCAGCGTTGAGGCTCGGTGGCCCCTCGTCATCCTGAGGGAGCGCAGACCACCCGTTCGTCATCCTGAGGGAGCGGCAGACCACCCGTTCGTCATCCTGAGGGAGCGCAGCGACCGTGAGGATCCACCGGAGCCTGCCCTGAGGGAGCGCAGCGACCGTGAGGGGCGAAGCCGCAGACCACCCGGAAGGGTCCGTGTGCCTACTAGAGTTTCTCGCAATGACGGCGAGGAGAATGCTCACTTCGTTCGCAAATTCGGATTCCTGGATCCTCACGGTCGCCTAGCGGCTCCCTCAGGATGACGAGAGGAGAAGACGTCAGCTGTACTGAGGTGGAAATCAAGCTTGACGCGGGCGCCGGGGCGAAGCAGATGTTGGGCATCGAGGCGAGCTCGTAACGTCGGTATATTGATATCCGTCGATGAAGGAGCTCCGGCGGGGGCTGGCTCTTTCGAAGCAATCGGTGCGATGGTGACTACCTCGTCGTGGCCGTAGTATTCGCGGTCGATAATTTCGAAAGCCGCCGAAGCGTCGGCAGCAATTCTGACGGCTTCTGGTTTGATAGCTAGCGTGACCTCATTGCCGGTCACAAAGGGGAGTGCGTCTGCAGGAGTCGGAAGAATGTGAGGAGAGATCTTGCCGAAGGGAGTGTCCAGACCGCTTTCAGTCCAGATTGCTTGCACCAGGGTGGCATCAGCGACGAACTCGGCCACAAATGGATTGGATGGGTTGCGGTAAAGCTCCTCGGGCGTGCCGATTTGGACGACTCTGCCAGCATCCATCACGGCGACACGATCGGCGATCGAGAGAGCCTCGTCTTGGGCGTGAGTGACAAAAATCGTAGTCACGCCGGTCTCACGCAGGATGGCTTCCACTTCGGCCCGTACCTTTTGTCGCAAAGTTGGGTCTAAGTTCGAGAAGGGCTCGTCCAGCAAGAGTACGTCTGGTTGGGGGGCCAATGCTCGGGCCAGAGCCACTCGCTGTTGTTGTCCGCCCGAGAGTTCGTGTGGATATCGCTTCTCGAGTCCGGTCAGCCCCACCAAGTGGAGCATTTCATCGACGCGGGGTGAACGGCGCCGGCGACGGGCTCGTCCGGCCAGGCCAAAGGCAATGTTGGCGGCGACATCCAAGTGGGGGAAGAGAGCGTAATCCTGGAAGACCACTCCCACCCGACGTTTGTCGGCAGGCACATGATGTCGAGGGTCTTCTACTAAGCGGTCACGGATCGTGATCGCGCCGGAATCTACTCGCTCGAAGCCGGCGATGAGACGCAACGTGGTGGTTTTGCCGCAACCGCTCGGGCCAAGTAATGCCACGATCTCGCCGTCGCTGACAGTGAGATCGAGGCCTGCAACGGCCGGATGCGCATCAAAATATTTGACCAGACTCGTCAGCATTAGCTTGGGAACCATTCGGGTCCTTCTTTCTGTCATTGCGAGCCCTGGGCTTTGACAGGGCGTGGCAATCCAGGCTTCAAATATTGTGCGAGCGTAGCGAGCACGACTGACAGCATCAGATTCGAACCATTTTGAACTGCTCGCTGCGCTCGCAAAACGGTAATGCCTAGATTGCTTCGCTCCGCTCGCAATGACGAGTGGTGGTCGTGCATTGTTTTGTCTGGATCAGTGGGCACGGTGGGAATTCCTCAGAGTAATCATAATCAGAGGAAGGGAGGTGGCGGCGAGAAGTAGCAGGCCGGCGATGCCAGTCTTTGTGTAGAAGCCATCTATAGCCGGTTCATATACACGTACGGCCAGTGTGTTGAAACCGATCGGGCGTAACAATAGGGTCATGGGTAGTTCCTTCATGACGTTGAGGTAGACGATGGCGCCGGCGGCTAGCAGGCCACGCAACAAGAGCGGAAGGGTGATTCGGGTGAAGCTGTAGCGCCATGATCGGCCTAGGCTGCGGGCTGCTTCTTCGAGATGAGGGTTGAGGGCGCCGACGGCACTTTGTGATCCACTCCACGCCTCGGGCAAGAAGTGCAAGGCGTACGCCACGAGCAACACAATAAGGGTTTGATATAGAGGGTTGATCAGGTTAATTGTCAAGAACACGAACGCGAGGGCGATGACCAATCCGGGTAGAGCATGGCTGGCCCAAACTGACCTCTCGAGTGAGCGGGCGAAACGGCCCGGATATCGCACCACCGTTAGCGCCACTGGCAAGGCAGCAGCAATGGCGATGAGCGCTGCGCCCAGAGACACGCCGATGGAGCGTAACAGGGCGGGAAACAGGTCCGACGGCAAAGCGTTCGCACGCACCAGGCCGTTGTAAGTCCAGAAGCAAAGCACGAAGACCGGTACGCCGAGAGCGAGCACTAACACAAGGCTGCAGAGAGCAAAGGCGACCCAACGCATCCGATCGAGGGGTAAGCCAATGGCCTTGGCTGAAGTTCCGGGCGAGGTCGATGCAAGCTGCAGCGGCCCACGGGCTCGCATCTGCACAAAGACGACAATCATGGTCAAGGCAACGAGCGCCAAAGACAATCCCGCGGCTGTTGAGCGTTGAAATGAGCTCTGGTATTGGTCATAGATCACCCGTGTGAAGGAGTCAAAGCGCATGATCGAGACGGCGCCAAAATCCGACAATGTATATAGGGTGACCAAAAGGGCGCCGGCAAAAATGGCCGGTCGCACTTGGGGTAAAATGACCTGCCAAACGAGCAGCCTTGTGCGGGTGCCCAGACTGCGGGCAGCATCTTCAATCCCTTGCTCGAGATTGCCCAATGCGGCTGCGACGGGCAGGAACACTAACGGATAACAGCACAACGACAACGCCAGCCAGGCGCCCCAAAATCCGCTCAAGTCGGGTAGGCG
The DNA here is from genome assembly GCA_038904395.1 of Acidimicrobiia bacterium. Taxonomy (GTDB): domain Bacteria; phylum Actinomycetota; class Acidimicrobiia; order UBA2766; family UBA2766; genus JBCKKC01. The sequence goes on from JBCKKC010000026.1 coordinate 21,125, forward strand.
CTCAACTCCAAGGGGCGCTAGCCACTGAGCAAGCAATCCCCTGGGGCCGAAAATAGACAAAAGGGTAAAGGCCCCTAAGAACGAGGGGATCGCCAGAGGCAGCGGCAAAACAATTGCAAAGAATTTACGACCGGGCAGGTTGGTCCTCGTCACAGCTACTGCTAGCGGCACCGCGATCGCCACGGTCGTGACAGTCACAGCGAAGGCCAAAGCCAGGCTGCGCAGCGCCAATCCCAAAGTTCGAGTCGAGAGCAGGAGCCGGAAAGCGTTTGTGTCAGAGCCCGCCTGGATCATCAAATATGCGATCGGCGCAAGCGACCCAAAGGCAACTAGAGCAGCAGGTATCGCCAGCTGGCGGGGAATGCGATGCCTGGCGCGGACGGTAGGGAAGATCATGCCAGGCAAACCCTAGAGCAGGCCGGTCTGGCGCAAGAGCTCAAGAGTGGGTTCAAGTTGGGCCCCCAAGGCAGATAGATCAATTTGGGGGCTGCCAATTTGGTTTAAAGGTGGATCACCGGCCGGGCCGGGAATGCCGGCGGCGAGGGGATATTCATGCGTCTCATTTGCGAAGTATTTCTGGGCGTAAGGCGACAACAAGTATTGGACAAATTTCTCGGCAGCAGGCTTGTGCTTGGTTGTGTTGAGGATACCTGCCCCAGCAACGTTGATTAGTGCACCCGGATCGCCGGCAGAGAGGAAGTGATTCTTGGCCGGGACTGGGCCGCGCTCTTGTTCAACTGTTTTCAAATAGTAGTTGTTGACGAGGCCGAGTGAGATTTCGCCGTTGGCCACTGCCTCAACGATGGTCAGGTTGTTCGGATAGATGTGAGGCTTGTTCGCTTTGAGACCTTGCAACCAGGCTTGGGTTGTCTCCTTGCCTTGCAAGATCGTCATGGCCGAGACGAACGCTTGGAATGACGCATTGGAAGGAGCGATGCCAATCTTGTCACGCCACTTGCTGTTGGTCAGCTCGCCTACGGTATTGGGCACTTGGGATTCATTGAGTTCGTCGGTGTTGTAGACGATCACTCGAACACGACCTGAAGTTCCAACCCACTGGTTGTTGTCCGCATGATATTGGGATGGTACGGCGGCGATGATGTTCTGAGGCAGAGAAGCCAGCATCTTGTGCTCGCTGAGAGCGCCTAATGCGCCAGCATCTTGAGAAAAGAACACGTCCGCCCGAGTCTTCTTGCCCTCTTCCATGATCGTGTTCGCTAATTCGGCTGAACCGCCATAGCGGATCTTGATGTTGACGCCCGTGTCCTTGGCGAACTTGTTCAGGAGGGGTCCGACAAGTTCGGTATTGCGACCCGAGTAGACCACGAGCTCGTTAGCCGAATCGCCAGATGCGCCCGAGCAAGCAGACAGCAAACTAGCAACGGCTACAAAAACTAGTGCTGACAGTGCAAGCCGAGGGAGGCGTAAGTACACGATGAGATCTCCGGTTGGGGCGGTGGCTGGCTATAAACGACAAGTGTTTGGGTGCCCACCATCAGTATGTAAGGGCTCCCTAACATTCCCTGAATAGTAGTAGACCTTAGAGCGCCTTGCCCGCAAATCCGACGAAGCGAGGCCGGCCCAGGGAAATTTTTAGAAGGTGTCTGCCGGGCAGTCGCATATCTTGAAGATCGTTGCGTTTAATGGGTTGGGTAGCAGCACACAACACTTCCCGACGTTGCTCCCAAATAGCTATCTAATCGCTCCCGCAGTGCTATCGAGTTCAGGCAGATCATGCTATGGTAGGGACTATGAGGAAGACAGCAACTGAGATAGACGACAGGAAGCTAGAGAGTGCAAAAGTGATCTTGGGCACGCGCACGTTGAAGGACACTATTGATAAAGCGTTGGAAGAAGTTATAGCTACTGACGCTCTTCGGAAGCATTTTGAGCAGCTTAAGAACATGGACGGGTTAGATCTAGCCGATCCTCAAGTGATGCGTGAAGCCTGGCAATGACAAGATATTTGGCAGACAAGAGCGCTCTTTCCTTGATGCAAGTGCTCGGAGTGAGTAATCGGCTAGAGCCTTTGTTTACTCAGCGACTGATCTGGACATGTACGGTTGTTGATCTTGAGGTGCTGTACAGCGCGCGATCGGCCGCCGATTGGCATCGAACTCGGGATCTTCGATCTCTGAGCTTCGAAAGTGTTCAACTCTCGCAAGCGATTTTTGATCGTGCTCTCGAGGTCCAGGGCCTGCTGGCAGACCGGGGACACCACAGAGGTCCATCCATCCCGGATCTAATTGTCGCAGCAACAGCTGAGCATGCGGGTCTGGTCGTGTTGCACTATGACGCGGACTTCGACCTTATCGCTCATGAAACTGGGCAGGATTGTGAATGGGTAGTTGAGCGTGGAAGTATCCGGTAAGGTCCTTGGCCTCTTTCGTGAAAACCTCTTTGGGTTTCTGCGTGTCGGTCTTGGGTCTTCGTTGGGGTTGTGCTGTTGGTCTGTGGGAGCTTTCCCTCTGGTCCTAGGCCGAAGTTGCGAGGCGAGCGGAGGCGATTTAGGCTTCGGCCTTTGACGGACTATCGGGTAAAGCACACACAGCCCTTGCTTCCAAATAGCTTGTGGGTGGGAAGGTCAATATTGACTGCTGCTTCGCAGCGACAGTCGTAAGCAGTCAGTGGTGGGTGTCGCGAGCGTAGGGCCATCCACCAACGGTAGTTGCTGGTTGTGTGTGCATCGGAGATTGGGGCAGTAACCCGGTCGCTGCCACAGTCGTAAGCAGTCAGTGGTGGGTGTCATGAGCGTAGGGGCATCCACCCACAGCAGCCGCTGGACTTCTTTAAGTTCGGCGGAGTGTGTATGTGCGCCTAGAGTTATTATATTCATGTGGCTTGCATCAACACAAATGTGTGGCTATAGTGGTGATAATGATGTGGTTGAAACTGTTCTGGGGAGGTAAACATGTCTTATGAGCCACGGGTGGTCGATGGCGAGTTGCGGAAGCGGCTGTTGGCAATGGGGGCGATAGTTATTGAAGGTCCCAAAGCTTGTGGCAAGACCGAGACAGCCCGCCGTATTGCCAAGAGCGAAGTGCTGCTGGATGTGGATCTGAACGCGCAACAGATGATGGCAGTGGATCCGTCGCTGGTCCTTGAAGGAGAAGCGCCACGACTTATCGACGAATGGCAAGTTGAACCCTCAATCTGGAATCATGTGCGCAGGATGGTTGACAAGCGTCATCAACCCGGCCAATTCATCTTGACGGGGTCAGCTGTTCCATCTGATGACGCTACACGCCACACGGGGGCGGGCAGGTTTACGAGGTTGCGGATGCGCCCCATGACCCTGTTTGAGACTGGGCACACAAATGGAGCCATTTCGCTTAAAGCGGTTTTCGATGGGGAGATTCCAAGAAGTGCTGATCCCGGCCTTTCGGTTAAAGACCTGGCCGAGCGGGTCACAATGGGAGGGTGGCCCGCTCTTCAGAGCTACACTTTGTCGGCTGCCACACTAGCTGTTCGGGACTATATCGAGGAGATTCGCAGGGTCGATGTTGGAAGAGTGGCGAACACGAGAAGGGACCCATCAAAAGTTGGTCGTCTACTTAGGGCACTTGCTCGCAATACTGCCACCTATGCGTCTGTGGCCACGCTGGCAGCCGACACGGGCGGTGCCGAGGGCCCCATCGACATTCATACAGCTCACGACTATATTGATGCCCTTGAGCGACTCATGATCATTGAGAATCAGCCGGCTTGGAGTCCTCACCTTCGTTCGAAATCAGCTTTGCGCAAGGCAGCGAAACGCCATTTCATTGATCCTTCAATTGCGGTGGCGGCGTTGGGTGCCAGGTCGGATCAACTCCTGAACGATTTGAACCTGTTCGGGTTCCTTTTCGAGTCACTTGTCGTGCGAGATTTACGTGTCTATACCCAAGATCTTGACGCACGAGTGTTGCAGTATCGCGATAACACAGGCCTCGAGGTCGATGCAATAATCGAGACGGCTGACGGAAAATGGGGGGCCTTCGAGATAAAGCTGGGCCAAGGCCTCATCGAAACAGCAGCAGAAAACTTGAAACGCTTTGTGAACCGAGTCGACACGCACAAGAGTGGACAGCCCGTGATCCTCGCTGTGGTGGTAGGAAGTGGCTACGGCTACGTTCGAGATGACGGAATAGCTGTCATTCCTATCGGCGCTCTCAAGCCTTAGGGGGCGCAATTTGCTCGATAACTAGCGCCGTTTCTCGTCATCCTGAGCTCTGGCGCCAGCCAGGGCGTGAGGATCCATTCCGACCCTATTGCACCAGGATGCATGTGTTTTTTTCAACGTTGGCCTTCGGTTTTCTGGCTCCTTGGATTTTCGTTGGGGTTGTGCTGTTGGTCTGTGGGAGCTTTCCCTCTGGTCCTGGGCCGAAGGTTCGGAGTGTCAAGCGTCGATGTTGCCCGGTGCAATCTGGCAGGATATCGGCGGCCGGTGCAGTCCCCATGTCAATCCGGACGCTAGACTTCGTCGTGAAATGGAGACGTCAACAGCTCAAATCATGAGAGACATTCGCAGCCGTGCTCGTTTGTCAGATGAAGAATTTGTGGCGCAAGTGCACCTTGATCACGGTGCAATATCTGTGGATGCAGAGCGACTTACTTTTGAAGAAGTTGCCCATATTGCTCAAGGGTGTGGATACACATTGACTCTGCTAAAGCAACCGAATGAACGCATTCAAACACTGGCAGATCACATCCGGTTGGCACTGACCGAACAAGACGATGAGCAAGAAGCATTCCGCCTAGTGTGTGACTTCTTGATTGCGACAAAGAAAGCAGATTCACTCAAGGCCCTCGGCATGATCGAGGATGCCCCGACTCGCTTTGACTCCCGATGGGATGCGATGCTTGCAGCTGTTGCCGAAGATGTCAGTCACCACCAAGGCTTCACACCTCCAATATGGACCACAGATCCTACTCGTATTGCAAAGCCTTGGTTTTTCTTGTCTCCCTACAAGTATCAACAAAGCTACGCTCTGGCCACAAGCCCCGGACCTTATGCAGCACGAGGAGTCTTTGTGTCGAGAGAGTCACTGGAAAGCGTATGACCGATAGCCCGCTCCTCAATCACCATCAGATCCTCGGTTATCTGGATCAACTCGCAAATGTATTGAACGAAGGTGGCCACCAGGGTGTTCTCTTTATCGTTGGTG
>JBCKKC010000027.1:0-25876 GCA_038904395.1 Acidimicrobiia bacterium
ATAGAGCCGCACAAGTGTGTCGTCGTCAATGCGTCCCGGCAAGCAAACGTCGTCTGCGACCCCAGCTTGAACCGCCAACTCGATACATTGCTGGCGATATGGGCCTTCCACACCTGCCACGACAAGCTGATGACGCGATCGAAGCTCAGCGCCCAACAGAGCATAGGCCGCAATGGCACCCAGCACATTCTTGCGCCCCTCGCTCCCAGCAAGATAGAAAATGAACTCGGGACGCAATTCGGGCATCACACTATTTAGCTGCTCCAAAGCCGTTTGTCTTTGGGCTGGTGTCTCGAGTGGAACGAAATTTGTCGACACCCCTGTACCGACGTTGACCACACGCTCAGGGTCGAGTCCCAATTCAGAAATAGCATCATCCGCACTCGCCTGCGATATTGCCAAGACAAGATCACACTGCCTGACTAGCTCCAAACGTGACTCATACCAGGCCCGGTCAGCGCTGTCACGCAAATACCTATCGGGAAATAGGAGAGGAATCAGGTCGTACAGTGTGCAGGTCAGCAGGGTCGAGTCAGAATGTACGTACGGGGGCCACAAGTCGGTCAGCTCACCACGCTCGAAAGGCGAGCCAATGTGATACACGATTGGCTCATCGACTGGTTTGCTGCCAGGCCCAACTGGACTATTCCAACAGACCTTCCCAGAGCCCATCAGTGGCAGCCCCTCTGGGCCTAAAGGCAGAGAGGGGTTAAAGGCCAGGTTACGAACCATGCCCGATTGGCTTTCCAACACGGCGAGAACAAATTGCGTAACCCAGCGACCAATACCTCGATCTCTGTGAGCTGGGCTCTGCAGAGCCGTCAGGTCAACAATGAGAGATGAGCTAGGAAGCATCAGGCTTCGCATGCGCCGTGACTAACACCACTCCGGGATCATCCATCTTGTAAATATCATCGGCTGCTTCTGGACCGCCCAGAATCTGCCATTGACCGCCGTCGACCTTGGCCGCCAATCGCAACGATTGGATTTGCCAATCGACAAGTAATTCATTGAGAGCTTCAAGGTCATAAATGCGCTGTGAATCAGTTGTTTCTCGCACACCGAATGGTGCTGTAAAGACCAGCAAGCCACCCGGCTTTGTCAGTGTGTGCAGGCGATGCATGGCATTGCGGTCTGCCTCGGACTCACCACCCGACTCGCCGTAAGCCCCGAGACCAAAGTGTTCAACCGAAGACAGGCAGACAACAGCATCAAAGTTACGCTGGGGCACGTCCCATTCTTCCAAAGGCAGCGCGACAGAGACAAGATTGTCGTGCTTGAGTGGGTACGGCCGCAAGTCGAGGCCGGTCACTTGGTATCCAAGACTAGCCAGACTCAACGAAACAGTACTTTCGGTGCAGCCCACATCAAGAATCGACGAGCCTTGGGATAGCTGTTGGCATGCAGCAAAAACGTAGGGAACTTCTATAATCCGTTCATTTACGTTGCCCACTACGGCCCGGCCCGAATCGTATCCGACAGAAATCGGCCAATTGAACCACATCCCAGCTTGAGCCTTATAGCCCAAGTGGCTCTCCGCATAGTTCAAGAACTTCATGTGTTCGGGAGTGAGAAATTCCAACTTGTCGAAGACGCCTTGCATGGGGTCATACATCGAGCGAACGGCAAACTCTTTCTGATTATCCGAAATGTCGCGCAGTTGCTTGCCCACAAACACGAATGACTCCGAGACGAATCTTTGCAATGCGAAGAAGTGGTCTTCACTCGATCTGCGAGACCGCTCGGCCCCTTCCTGGAATCCTTGGGCCTGCTCCTGAACACTTTGCAAAGCATGCAAGCGATCTTGACCTTCTCCTCTGGCCTTGTCGATCTGCTCTTTCAACATGCCGAATCGAGGATCAAAATATTTGACAATTATGAGGCGAATCGGCAGAAGGACCGCCCGCAGAATTCGTCTTACTATCCGTTCCACTATGCCGCATCCTCCATGTCGAAACGGTAGGTCTGTCTAAGCCACCCGTGGCTAACCAAATCGAGTTCTTGCATTGCTAGCAAGCATAGGGCCCATCGAGGAATTAGTAGCGCGTTTGGCGCGAGGAGGCCACGTAAAGGTTGCGACTTTTGGCGTCAGCTCCCTAGTAGGCTGTTGGACTAATCGTTACAATATTTTTGGAGCTTTCCGCATGCCACGAGCGCTGATTACCGGAGTTACCGGCCAAGACGGGTCATACCTGGCCGAACATTTGCTAAGCAAAGGGTATTCGGTATACGGGATGGTACGCGGCCAGAACAACCCGAGGGCAGACAAAATCCGTCACGCCATCCCCGGCCTCGAGCTGATTGATGGTGATCTGGGTGATATGCCATCTTTGATCGGGGTAATGGAGCAGGTTCAGCCAGACGAGATCTACAATCTGGGGGCCATCAGTTTTGTGGCTCTGTCATTCAAACAACCGGAATTGACCGCCAATATCACCGGACTCGGCGTTTTGCGCATGCTCGATGCGATGCGCATCGTTGGGGGCATTGACAACAACCCGATGCGCTTCTATCAGGCTTCATCATCTGAAATGTTTGGCAGAGTGCGCGAAATCCCACAAACCGAAGCTACCCCATTCCACCCACGCAGCCCCTATGGAGTAGCAAAAGTATTTGGTCACGACATAACCGTCAACTATCGGGAATCTTACGGCTTTTACGCCTGCTCGGGAATCCTGTTTAACCATGAATCACCCCGTCGCGGACTTGAGTTTGTCACCCGCAAAATCACCAATGCTGTAGCTCGAATCAAGCTTGGTTTGCAAGACACAATTAGTTTGGGCAATCTCGACAGCAAGCGAGACTGGGGCTTCGCAAAAGAATACGTCGAAGCCATGCACCTCATGTTGCAACAAGACGAACCCGACGACTTCGTCATCGCTACCGGCGAGACACACTCAATTCGCGAATTCCTCGAGCTGGCCTTCGCTGCCGTCGACATCGAAAACTGGGAGCCATACGTTGTTCAGGATCCTCGCTTCTTGCGCCCAGCCGAAGTCGATGTTCTAGTCGGTGACCCCACGAAAGCTAGAGAAAAGTTGGGTTGGAAGCCTTCAACAAGCTTTGCAGACTTAGTAACTATGATGGTCGAAGGCGATTTGAGGCATGAACAACGCTCTCTCAATAACAGCGAATCACCGTTGGGTACCAACTAGACTGTCACTTTGGCCAAGTCCGCTTTGCGTTCGCCGACACCAATGATCCATTCGGGATAGATGCTATATGATGCTAATTCTCATAGGATGCCGATCGCACACCACCTTTGGAGGAGATAGCCATTTCACCTAACACTGGGCATCCGTGTGTCAGCGTAATTATGCCTTGCTACAACGAGATCGTGACCATCGAAGAAATCATGGAGCGAGTTCTGGCATCGCCATACACAGAAGAACTCATCGTCGTTGATGACTGCTCCAGCGACGGCACAAGAGAGTTTCTTCAACAGATCAAAGATCCGCGGGTGACGGTCGCACTGCAGCCGGAAAACATGGGCAAGGGCAGAGCGCTCGAGCGAGGGTTCAAACTGGCAACAGCTGAGTTCGTCATCGTCCAGGATGCCGATCTTGAATATGATCCTTCTGACTACGGAGCGATTCTAGAGCCCCTGCTTGCTAACGAAGCCGACGTGGTCTATGGCTCAAGGTTCAATTCTGGAAGACCTCAAAGAGCCCTCTACTACACACATGCGCTGGCAAATCGGGCCCTTACGACTCTTTCGAACCTGACCACAAACCTCAACCTCTACGATATGGAGACCTGTTACAAGGCCTTCCGGCGCGAAGTCATCCAGAGTATCGATATCGAAGAAGCCCGCTTTGGTGTTGAACCAGAGTTGACCGCAAAGATCAGCCGTGGTCGTTGGCGAGTATGGCAGGTTGGCATCTCATACGCTGGCCGTACATATGAGGAAGGCAAGAAAATCGGCTGGCGAGACGGTTTTCACGCATTGTATTGCATCGCAAAATATAGCTCCCTAGGAGCAAGGTTATCTTCGCGGGCCAAGCGCCGCCCGGTCGAGCACTCGCCAGCAAGACTCGACGACGCCGATGCTGCCCTTGACTCGGTCCTAGACGAGATGCAACTCGCCGACAACTACGCCAACTATATCGTCGACCTTCTCAAACCTCACCTTGGCGACAACATCCTTGAGATCGGAGCCGGTCACGGCGAGATTACAGAACGGCTAGCTCGCAGAGGCACAGTCACTGCTACAGACATCTCGGAACGATGCATTACAGAACTCAAGAACAAATTCCAAGATCAAGACAACGTCACAGTTACCCAGTGCGATATCGCCGACTTGCCTCTCACTAACAGTTACGACTCAGTTGTTATGGTCAACGTGTTAGAGCACATCAGCGACGACACCAAAGCACTGGAACAGCTCAAAGGTGTCCTCAAACCAGGCGGGAAATTACTCGTCTTCGTGCCCGCCTTTGACGCTCTTTATAGTAACTTCGATCGAAAGATCGGCCATTTTCGCCGCTACCGCAAAGGTAGCCTGGGCCGTATTTCCAAGAAGGCCGGATTCACCAATCTCGACCTGCGCTATGTGAACTCTGTCGGATACCTCGCCTGGCTCACATTGGTTCGCCTCCTCGGCAAAGACCCAGTTCAAGCATCTCTGGTCAGCTTCTACGACCAGAACGTGATCCCCCGATTGCAAAAACTAGAATCTCGTTGGTCTCCCCCCTTCGGCCAGTCCGTCCTCTGCATTGCAGTATCCCCTCAATAGCCCTCCCCCTCCGTCATCCTGAGCCCTGGCGTCAGCCAGGGCGTGAGGATCCAGTTCGAGACGTTACAGCAATAAGATGCATGTTGTTGACCCATTCGAACCACATAAACTACTTCGAGGCCCTCGTAGCTCAGTGGATAGAGCATCGGTTTCCTAAACCGGGTGTCGTAGGTTCGATTCCTACCGAGGGCGCTTATGGCGAAAGAGGGGGACTTCCATTGGCCTGGAGCCGGATTTGGGCCCGGTCTCTGCCAAGGCCAAGCAACAGGTAGTGGAGCGGTGGGGTAATTTTGTGACCGGGAGCTAGGGCATCACGCAGAGCGGCGAAACGTTGTTTCCTATCGTCGGTGTAGACGGAAAACTCTTCTGCCACTGTGGCTTCGAGGGCCTTAGCATCCCACGGGGTAGTCTCGAGTAAGGCCGTCGCCATTACGTCAGGTATCAATTCGGGGTTGCGGCTGGGCGCATCAGGGTCAGCCAGGAACTCGAGCAGTCGAGAGGCTTCTTGATAGTCGCTCACGCGTGAACGGATGCCATCGAGAAGCAGTGAGACGTCGGTTGAAGAGACGCCTAGGTCTGACACTCTTGCCACGATTTGTTTGGTCAATTCGTCGGTGTCTTCCTTGTCTGACATCCACCGACGCGCAAATGAGCGTAGTTTCTTCGGGTCAAAGCGTGGCGAGGTGCGATTCATCTGGCCAATGTCAAAGCCCTCGGCAAGTTCTTGGAGCGTGAGTAAGTCTTGGTGTTCTGCAAAACCTAGGTTGGCAAGATATGCACATAAGGCTCCAGCCGGTGTGCCGTCGATGTCAACAAGGTGATGGATTGAAAGATCACCGTGACGCTTCGATAATTTTTGGCCGTCGTTGCCGACCAGCAGAGGGACGTGGGCGAAGTCTGGCATGTCTGCATCGAGAGCTTGGAAGATGAGCGAATGGTGGGGCAGAAAGTTCAACCAGTCTGCGCCCCGCACGATACTCGTGATCCCCATATCGATATCGTCGACACAACTGGCCAAGTGATATGTAGGCCGCCCGTCTGAACGTAAGAGAGCGACCTCACCAATGTCATCGCCAGCAACAGATATGTCACCAAAAACTCGGTCTCGGACTGAGACACGGTCGGCCTTCACTCGTAGGCGTAAGACTGGCTTGACATCGGCGACTGGTTCGGACGAGCCCCGATATGCCATTTGCTTTGCGCCGCCGGGGCGCTGGCCTTGAGCGGCACGAGTCTCTTTGTGTTGACTGACATCCGCGATCGGCAGCGAATAGTCCCAGTAGGCATGGCCTGCGCTCAAGAGAACTTCAGCTATTTCTCGGTGGCGCGTCACTCGATTTGAAGTCTCATACGGTGCGTATGGGCCGCCAACATCCCAACCTTCGTGCCAACTAAGCCCCAACTGATGCAAAACATTGGTGAGTTCGGACGGTGTTATGGACTCTCGACTCGCATCGGTATCATCGAGGCGCAGCACTAGTTGCCCGCCCCGCGAGGTCACATCGAGCCAGGCCAATATGGCAGTGCGAGCGTTGCCAACGGTCGGATGCCCAGTTGGCGAGGGGGCAAATCGGCCCCTGGGTGTACTAGCTGACATTGTTCAGATCCTCTCGATTGCGACACCCGATGAGCAGTTAAACGACTTTGCCTGGCTCGCCGTTGTCGTCCACCACAGAGAAACCGCCTTCAGACCAAGCCGTCATTCCGCCAGCAAGATTGATCGCTTCATATCCATGATCAGCCAGAAATAGTGCAGCTTGATATGACCTTCCCCCGCTCCGACACACAGTCACAATCTGGCTGTCCTTCAAGATCAGCTCGAGATTGTCGGGCAGAGTACTAAGGGTGATATGGATGGCATTGGGCGCGTGCCCGGCCTCCCATTCGTGGTCCTCACGTACGTCAACCAAACACGCTCCGGCCTCACACAGGTCATGAGCCGCAGCAGCATCCAAATTCAATACTTCGGTCATCTTGGAATCCTCTTCTCTGAACGACTCTCGCCCGGTCACCATTCAGCTCACGAGCCGTCATTGCGAGCGAAGCGTGGCAATCCAGGCTTTACTGCTTTGCGAGCGTAGCGAGCAATACAAATGAATCGAATCTGCGGGTGGACCTGCGGCTTCGCCACAGACCCTGGATTGCTTCGTCGCAAGCTCCTCGCAATGACGGCTAGTGAGCTGAACACTTACTGCCAGCGAACCAATCTTAAGGCCAGATTGTTCCGGCTACAGCCCGATTATTGTTCGGCGGCGGAGAGGCGCACCTGAACGTGACCGCCGGGGCCAGCGAACGCTTTGACCTCACCACCGTGGGCTCGTATCACAGAGCTCACGATCGAAAGACCCAAGCCCGAGCCGGTTTGGCCCCGTGCCGAGTCAGATCGCCAAAATCGATCGAAGGCATGATCAACCTCTTCGGGTAAGAATCCCTCACCGTTATCTTCAACGTCGAGCACCACATTGTCACCGTCTCGGTAGGCGTGTGCTTTGGTTTCTCCGCCCCCATACTTGCGAGCGTTCTCAAAGAGGTTTCGCACCACTGCGGCTAGTGCTTGTTCTGATCCCATTGTCCAGAGGTCGCTCTCAAGTTCTAACTCGATGCCAGCTTCGTGAAACTCAGGTTCGTCGGCGATGTCTTGCACCAAGCCATCGAAGTCAATACGGGTGTCTTCGTCTTTGACTCCGGCATCGTCACGTGCCAACTGGGTGAGACCGGCCACCAAGCGTGTGAGGCGATCTGCCGATTCTTGCAAGTCTTCGAGCACATCTGGATCAACCCCTGAGGTGCGGCCGACCCGTTCGAGATAGTCAAGATTTCCCTTCAGGGTGGTCAGGGGGGTGCGCAGCTCATGGGATGCATCCGCGACGAGCCGGCGTTCGGCCTCAAGCGCCGCCGACAAGCGCACATAGGCAGATTCGATGGTGTCCAACATTTGGTTAAACGTGGCCGATAGACGCTGCAAGTCACTATCGGCCTGTTCGGATGAGACTCGTTTGGCTAGGTCACCCGTGTTGGCGATCTCCGCGGTAGTGAGCGCTAGGCGCCTTACCGGACGCAATGCCTGGCGAGTCACAAAGTAGCCAAGACTGCCGGCAATAATGAGACTTAATAGTGCCTGGGCGGCGAAGAAATATTGCAGTTCGGTCTGGACGGTAATTAAGTCTTCGATGTCGTGGGCGATGAGCAACACATAGTTTTCGCCTTGTTCAGAGCCGGCAAATTGAGCCATTACTCTGCGGGTGGTCCCCGCAAAACGTGTCGTGTAGAAATAGTCCGGCGGTGGCGACGATCGCATTGCGCCCCGATGAGCCAATTTAAGAACCTTCTTGGAAACGGGGATGCGATCACCCTCGCCAACCGGGTTGCCATTTTCGTCAATCAGCTGCGTAACGACATTGCTGTTCGCTCGGACACGTTCGAGCAGAGCGTCGAAGTCGCCCGAACGTCGCCCAAGCTGGTCTAAGAGCCTCAGATTGCTGCTCACAGACTTGAGTTGGGTGTCGACACGCCCAATCGAATAGTCGGTCAGCACCTGGTATTGAAGAAATCCCAAGACAACCGAAACAGCAAAAACGCTTACTGCGGAGGTAATCGCCAGCCGGGCTCGCAAAGAGAGTCGCTGCATTACGGCCTGTCCTTCGGGATGACCTGATCATTGGGGGCGAACGGGATCATTATGCGCGCATCACATAGCCGATGCCACGCACGGTGTGCAGAAGTCGACTCTCGTCACCAGCTTCGAGCTTCCTGCGCAGGTACCCGACGTAGACTTCCAACGTGTTAGAACCAACGTCCACATCGTAGCCCCACACTTCGTTCATAATGATGGACCTGGTCAATACCTTTTGGGCATGAAGTGCAAAGAACTTCAAGAGATCGTATTCTCGTACAGTTAGTTCTAGTTCGCGTCCGGCTCGAGTGACGACTCGCCTTTCGCTATCAATGACCAAATCCTCGAAACGGATGATATCTGCATCGCCCGACTTTCGCCGCAATAATGCCCGGATGCGAGCAATCAACTCTTCAACAGCAAACGGCTTAACCAGGTAGTCGTCGGCGCCGGCATCAAGCCCCTCGACACGATCGCCAATCTGGTCTCGGGCTGTGAGCATCAAGATAGGCACTTCGCTCGAGTAGCGGATGCGGCGACACACCTCAAGGCCATCGACACCGGGCAAGTTGATATCCAAAACGATGAGGTCGATATCTTGGAGAAGTCCGAGAGCTTGGGCACCAGAAGTGGCGGTAACGACCGAGTAGCCCTCTAGGGTTAGGTTGCGCGCGAGGGTAGCGAGAATTCGTTCGTCGTCGTCAACTACCAATAACGTAGCTAGCAATTGCATTATCACCCTGGTGGTTGAAGGTCCAAGACAATCCTAGACTGATGCCGCACCCGCCCTGACCAAATTAGCTCCGTCATTGCGAGGAAGCAGCTCGGGGCGACGAAGCAATCCAGGCTTTACTATGTTGCGAGCGCAGCGAGCAATTCAAAATGGATTGAACATGTAGGTGGATCTGCGGCTTCGCCGCAGGTGGATCCTCACGGTCGGCTAGCGCCTCCCTCAGGATGACGGAGGGGGGACGTGAACGCCAACGGCTCAGGATGACGGGAACTCCGCAAAATAAAATTTAACTCTGGGCGCTTAGCGTCCGAAGCACTAACGATGCGAGAAAACTCGCCGGTGACGATAACCAGAGTGAGGTGCTGATGACAGACCTAGAAACCATTACTGACGATGGCCGCACTCTTGCCGCCGAAATGGAAGCGCTGCGGGCCAATCATGCCCTCATCGAGAGAACGCTATTTGAAATCAAGAAAGTCATTGTCGGACAAGAGTTGCTGCTGGAGCGACTTCTTGTCGCGGTCTTGTGCCGGGGTCACATACTGCTTGAGGGGGTGCCGGGTCTTGCTAAAACGTTGGCAGTCAAGACAGTTGCCAATGTGTTGGGTGGCGAGTTCTCGCGTATACAGTTCACGCCTGACCTCGTGCCGGCTGACCTTATCGGGTCGCGAGTTTGGCATCCGGACACGGGCCATTTTTCTGTTGAACCGGGCCCTGTATTTGCCAATTTTGTACTTGCAGATGAAATCAATAGGGCCCCGGCAAAAGTGCAGTCGGCGCTGTTGGAGATAATGGAAGAGAAGCAAGTCACGATTGCCGGCAAGACACTCAAGGCCAAGAACCCGTTCTTTGTCCTTGCAACCCAGAACCCGATCGAGTCCGAGGGTGTCTATCCATTACCAGAAGCCCAAGCCGACCGATTCTTGCTCAAGGTCATTGTTGACTATCCGTCGCTCTTTGAGGAGCAAGAGATCGTGCGACGTGTCTCTGTTTCCACTCCAACAGTAAAGACAATGCTCAGCTCTGACCAGCTGTTGGAACTATCCACTGCGGCTGACCGGGTTTATGTCGACCCGGCAGTGTCGCATTACGCAATCTCGCTAGTTACAGCAACCCGACCGATAGGAAACTCGCCTATCGGGGCTCTGGCTAAAGCTGTTGCTTATGGAGCATCGCCGCGAGCATCCCTCACTCTGGTGAGGGGCGCCCGGGCGCTGGCAATGTTGCGTGGTCGCAACTATGCGCTGCCCCAAGATGTCGCTGAGCTTGCCTTTGATGCCATGCGCCATCGACTTGTCCTTAACTATCAGGCTGTGGTTGATGGGGTCCTGCCCGAACATATCGTTGCCCGAGCGCTGCAAGTCACTAAGATGCCCCACATCGATTTGGGACCAGCCACATCTGGGGCTACTGGCCCGAATGGTGCCGCCCCAGGCTCATCCCCGCCTCCACCGGGCACGTTCACGGCAAACTACGGCCCAAACGAAGCATCAGCGGGGACGGGGAACAATGCCAGCCCTACCTCCTGATTCTCTTCTTCATCGGCTCGATTTCGCGCTGCGTCAGCGCCTCGAGGGCTATCTGGAGGGAGACGCGTACGCGTATGGCGTGCGGGGTGGATTGGAACTCGAGCAGGTGCGACCGTGGACCCCGGGTGACGATTGGCGCCTCCTCGAGGTCGCTGCTACCGCCCGCACCAACGAACCCCATGTTAAGGTGCCGATTGCCGAACGGCGTTTGCGGCTTTGGCTGGGAATTGACGTTTCATCATCGATGGCCTTTGGTACGACCACTTGGGAGAAGGCCGAACTGGCAGTCTCAGTTGGGGCCGTTTTTGGCCTGATCGCTTTGCGCCAGGGCGGGCTGGTGGGTGCGATGGCGTTGGGTACGGGCGACGAGGTCCCGTCACCACCGCGGGCAAGCCGGCCAGCACTGTTGGGACTTCTCGAGGGAATGGATGCACAACGCTGGAACGTGCGCGGCGACCTGGCCGACTGCTTGAGTCGTCTCGACCGGGTCGTACGAAACCGGAGTGTTGTCATCATCATTTCCGACTTTAGCGACACGCAAAGCGAGTGGTTTGACCCGCTGGCCAGGCTGAGCTTTCGCCACGAGGTCATCTGTGCCCAGGTTTGGGATCCCCGCGAATTCGAGCTCGCTAATACGGGTGTTGTGCGATTCATCGACCCCGAGACCAGCAACACTTTTACCGTTGACACAGCAAGCAAGAAATTGCGGACTAATTTTGCCGAGCGGGCCGCGGCCAGACAAGCCAGCGTCGAACATGCCATCAAGGCCAGTGGCGCCGATCTCATGCGCATCTCGACCGAGTCAGAATGGTTGGACTCTCTGGTCCATCAAATCGAGCGCCGAAGGAGGCACCGGTGGGCGTACGCCACCCAGTAGTACTACTGGGACTCCTCATATTGCCCTTTGTTGTGGCATTCATCTGGTGGGCCGTACGGCGTCGCACCAATTTGGCCGTTCGCTTCGCCGCGGCCGACATGCTCGAGGGGCTCGCCCCCAAGGTGAGCTGGCGCAAGTGGCTGCCGCCGGTCTTGATAGTAGCGACACTGCTGGCGGGCATCCTGGCCGGCGCCGGCCTCACCCTCGTCGTTAAAGTGCCACGAGAACAAGCCACACTCATGATCGCCCTCGATGTGTCGCTGTCGATGAAAGCCACCGACGTGAAACCGTCCCGCCTCGAGGCAGCCAAGTCGGCAGCAATAAAAGTCATCGAGAGCTTGCCCGCCGACATGAAAGTAGGGGTTGTGGCATTTGCCGGAACAGCACAAATTGTCGCACCCGCGAGCCGAGACAAGGCCCAAGCCGTGGAAGCTGTGAAAAACCTGCAACTATCCGAAGGCACTGCTGTCGGCGAAGGCATCGTGACAAGTCTGAAGGGCTTACACCAGGCCGTCAAAGAATCGGAGCTACAAAAGGCTACGGCGATCATGATCATGTCTGATGGCGAAACCAAAGTTGGCATCGACCCTCACTTGGCCGCCATGCAAGCAGCCAAACAGGGAATCCCTGTCTACACTGTCGCCTTTGGAACCCCCAACGCGACTATAGAATTTCAGGGCGAACGAGTGCCCGTAGCTGTCAATGAACAAGACCTCAAAGACATCGCCGATATCACACACGCCACGTTCTTCAAAGCAATCGACCAGTCCAGCCTCGAAAAAGTCTTCACCGATGTTGGGTCACGTGTCGGCCTCGAAAACAAGCAAGTAAATCTCGCCGGCTACCTTGTGGCCGCTGCGATCATCCTCCTACTGGCTGCTTTGGCCCTGTCATTTGTCTGGTTTGGTCGGGTGTTCTGATTGGCCTGCCCGGACCGGCCTGGTAGGCCCGCTTGGTCTCGGGCCAGAACAAATAGATCAGCCCCAAGATGGGCTGGAGCAGAGGGAAGAATCCGTAGTCGACCCCGAAGTGGCGCCATACGGTGTGGCCGATGACGTGAGGCATAGCAAAGCTCAAAGTCCCGATCACGACAACCATGACCGTCTCGAGACACAACATCGTCACAGATAACCGCCACGCCCAGCGCCGCTTGAGGAAGAATCCAATCGCCGCCAACATGTAACAAACGGCGGCAAATGCACTGAGGAGCGGAGGGAGCAGGCTGACTAGGTCATCTCGCAGAAACAACTGGAAGACAGACCGGGCCCCCGTAGACAGGGCCAAGAGCGGGTAAGAAACGCCCAAGATGTAGCCAACAATCCGCAAAAACTCAGCGTTCTTCTCTTTCATTTCGTCATCCTGAGGGAGGCCGTGCCAGCCAACCGAAGCCCTGATGCGAAGCGAAGGGGTGAGGATCCAGTCCACGGCATACGTGAAGGCAATGGAGGTGGTTCAAATGGGTTAGCAACATACATCCTATTTATGTGACCTCTCGGACTAGATCCTCACGCCCTGGCTAACGCCAGGGCTCAGGATGACGAATTTCGGCAAAATAATCTCCAAGATCTGGAAATTTTCGTCGGCTTGTGCAAGACTCAAGAATACGTCTTTCATCTTCCAACAATCAGGTGTTTAAGTAATGACTGTAAAGAGCCTCGTCCGCGAACGTTCCAGCCTATCGACTACTGACAGTACAGAGAGCCGCTACAAGATTCGCGAAGTGCGCGACCAACTCCGTAAGCAAGCATTCTTGTATGAGTCACCACAAGACTTTTGCGCCGGCGTAGAAGCCACCCTCAACGCCTTCCTGCGTGATGAAATCAGCCGCTCCTTCTAATACGCGCTTTCGAGCTCCCTCGAGGTTGTCGCTTTAGCCACATGAGCTACCGGTCTTTTTCTTCCAGCGTACGCCCGGAGGAATAGGCCTCGTTCTCATTTAAAGCCGGGGATGTTGGTGAGGGTGGATTTGATCTGTTTCATCAGTCGCCTTCGTAGAGGCGGTCGAGGTCGACAAGAACGATGTCGTGGCGGCGTCTTTCGAGTTCGGTGAGAGCTCGATCGAAGCCACCTAGGCCGAAGAGGGCAAGTTTGGCGTCAGATGCGTTGACGCCTCGAGCAACAAGCAGAGAGCGGATGTGTTCGAGGCGTTTCAGGTCGGCGATGGTTCTTTGTTTGTGTGATGATTTCGCTTCGCCCAATAAGATGAGTCGGCTGTTTTGGGACTGGCGATGTTGGCCAGCAGCGAGTACTGCCACGTCGATTTGATGTTGTGTGCGCCCGGTCGGGTCGTTGATTATGGCGGGTCCTACCTCGCCGGGTGCTTCGCCGAGTGTTTCTTGAGAAGCAAAGCTCTGGGCCCAAGTGCGGGCGAGGGCTTCGAAGTGTGGTCCCAAGATCTGGTCAGAGAATGTCGTTGCCGATGCCTTCCATGCTTCAAGTGGTCGTCGTTCTTCGTATAGGAAACGGCGCGGAGCGATGATGGTTTCGCTGAAGCGGATGATTGGGTCAGCGACGGTAAGCATCGGTCGCCGTTGCAATAAGATGTCTTCGTCTCGGGCTAGGAAGCCAGCTGATTCGAGTACATGAAGTGGGTGTGACAGACTGCGTGCATCGCGTCCGACTCTGGTGCCGATCTTGCTAGGCGTTGTCGCTCCTTCGGCAACTGCCATCAAGATTGAGTGATAGATCACACGGTCGCTGACCCGTGGGTCTTCTCTTAAGAGGTAGTCAGCCTCGTAGAAGAGAGCATGCGACGGGTTGAGAACGTTGGTGGTTAGCCATTCGCCGAGTCCTTCGATGCCATCTGGAACTGGTTCACGAACTAGGTCTTTGTAGCCGGGAGTGCCCCCAAATATGGCATGCATTCTAAAAGCCAATTCGGTATTTTCTATTTTCCAAAACTGCCTGGCTTGTCGATAATTGAATGGCTGCAGCAAGAGATTGAGCTGTGCCCTGCCTCGCAATGGCTTTGCTCCGGCTAGCAGTTCAGACATAACCGAGAGAGCCGATCCGCACAAAATTAGTTTTACTGATGCATGGTTTGGTTGATGCCTGGCGTCATCATAAAGTTTTTGCAGGACCGACATGACCTCGGGGCTATGCATCAACCAATATGGGAACTCGTCGACGACTACCAGGCCATTTGTCCCCGGTGCGGTGGCGGTCTCGAACGCGCTAATCCAATCGCGAAATTGCAAGAGGCCGGCTGGCAATGCCTTTGCCGTGGCTACGCTATCGGCGAATCTGGCCAATGCTGGCACACGTTCTTCCTCGAGAGCCTGTACGTAGAGTCCGTCCGTGCTCTTGCAGGCAGCGCGCAATAGATAGCTCTTGCCTTGACGCCGCCGACCATAAACGATGCCCAAAGCCAAGCCGGGAGAATCATCACTGACAAAGTCGGCCAGATCTGCCCATTCTTGTTCTCTATCAAAGAGTCCTTCAGGTGGTTTCATCACGCCCCCCAACCTGCGCTAGTTCAATTCGAGTTAGTCTAACTCAAGCTAGCCTAGATTGGGCCAAGAGACGGGATGGGGTTTGCCCTTGCCCGAAACTCTGGCAAGTTAGCTGATTATTCCCCAAGGTTAGTAGTCCATGCCTCCGGCGGGCATGGCGGGTTGGGAGTCTTCGGGATGGTCGGCAACGACGGCGTTGGTTGAGAGGAACATGGCGGCGATAGAAGCTGCGTTTTGGAGGGCTGAGCGGGTCACTTTGGTGGCGTCGATAACACCAGCTTTGACGAGATTCTCGTATTTTTCGGTGAGGGCATTAAGGCCCTCGTTGGCGCTTAGGCCCCGCACTTTGTCGACAACAACACCGCCGTTGAGGCCGGCATTGGTCGCGATCTGACGGATCGGCTCTTCGAGAGATCGACCGACGATCCGAGCGCCCACTTGTGCGTCGCCCTTGAGGGTCAAGGCACTAACGGCTGCTTGACAACGCAGCAAGGCAACTCCGCCGCCGGGCACGATACCCTCTTCAACAGCAGCCTTCGTTGTCGACACCGCATCTTCAATCCGATGCTTCTTTTCTTTCAGCTCCACCTCAGTGGCGGCACCCACCTTGATGACTGCCACGCCGCCCGACAGTTTTGCCAGCCGCTCTTGCAGTTTCTCTTTGTCGTAGTCGGAGTCGCTGTTTTCGATTTCGACACGGATTTGTTTGATCCGATTCTCAACGTCAGACTCGTTGCCCCCACCTTGGACAATCGTGGTCTCGTCCTTTGTGACCACGATCTTGCGGGCACTACCCAATAGGGAAAAATCTGCCCCCTCGAGTTTGAGGCCAACCTCTTGCGCGATCACTTGACCACCCGTTAGCACTGCGATGTCTTGCATCATGGCCTTGCGACGATCGCCGAAGCCGGGAGCCTTCACGGCCACCGCTTTGAACGTGCCACGAATCTTGTTCACAACCAGCGTGGCAAGGGCTTCCCCCTCAATGTCTTCAGAGATGATCAGCAACGACCGGCCGGCCTGCATGACCTTCTCGAGCAGGGGTAGCAGGTCTTTAACTGCGGTAATTTTGGATTGGTTCAACAGAATGTATGGCTTGTCGAGCACTGCTTCCATACGTTCGGTGTCGGTCACGAAGTAAGGCGAGATATAGCCTTTGTCGAAACGCATGCCTTCGACAAGTTCGAGATCCATCCCAAAGGTTTGGGACTCTTCGACGGTGATGACACCATCCTTACCCACCTTGTCGAGAGCGTCAGCAATCGTTGAGCCAACTTCCGGATCGGCCGCAGAAATCGATGCGACCTGAGCAATCTGCGCCTTGCTATCGACCGGCTTCGAGAGCTTTGTTAACTGCTTAGTGGCCGCCTCAACGGCGGCTTCCATCCCTTGCTTAACACCCATCGGATTAGCACCGGCCACGATGTTGCGTAAACCCTCTTTGACCATCGCTTGGGCGAGCACGGTCGCTGTCGTTGTTCCGTCGCCAGCAACATCGTCGGTCTTTTTAGCAACTTCCTTGACCAGCTCAGCGCCCATCCGCTGCAAAGGTTCCTCGAGCTCAATTTCTTTCGCGATCGATACGCCGTCGTTGGTGATCGTGGGCGAACCCCAGCTGGAGGCGATAACAACGTTGCGGCCCCGCGGGCCAAGAGTCACCTTGACAACATCAGCCAGAATATCCATGCCCTTTTCGAGACCGCGCCGCGCCTCTTCACCGAAAAGAATATCTTTTGCCATGTTGGTCTCCCTCGAAGCCAGTCAAAGTTCTTCTATGTGGCAGATTAGCATCGACCTCCCCCTCCCGTCATTGCGAGGATGGACTCAGGGTGATGAAACAAACCGGGCACACCCGGGTCACCCCGACGGTGTAACGCGCGAAGCGAGCAATTCAAATCGACCGAACATATGGGTTGGTCTGCGGCTTCGCCGCAGGTGGATCCTCACGGTCGGCTGGCGCCTCCCTCAGGATGACGGAAGGCTGAACGGGCTACAGAAAAAAGGAACACGAAAGGCAATTTCCCGATGGCACAATGGAGGTCTTCAAGACAGCATCTGCCTGACCGCTGAGCAGATCTTTGCCTTATTCAGATTCAGCAAGGACCGTGCGATGGAAAAATTGATCGGCAAAACCGTACAAACCGATGGGATAAGGGATTTTGTCACCGATTTTCTCAAATGGGCGGCAGGCAACACCAGCACTGCCCGACTTGAGCTCGACCCATCCGGCCTTGTTCTAGAGATAGTCTGCGAGAGAAACGAACCCAATCCCCTAGTGACCGCTAAAGGACTTGCCGGCGGAGGCGAAGCCGTCGCTGCCTGGGCCGACGCCGATGGCTATGATGTTCTCGACTCTGAGCAAGATTACGTGACCGTCGAGGCAACTCCCAAAATGACAGCCCAGACCGCCCAATCAATTGCCAGTTTCCTGGGACCAGCCAGCCGTTGGCGCATCGCCAAAGTCAACGTCCGGCGCAAACAATAGGAGTAGCCATTCAGATCCCCAACCCGTCATTGCGAGCGAAGCGAAGCAATACAAAATGTATCGAATCTGCGATGAATCTTGGCCAGCTCGCTACGCTCGCTGAATATGTAAAGCCTGGATTGCCACGCCCTGCCAAAGCCCAGGGCTCGCAATGACGAAAGACCTGGCAGCGACACTCGTGTCCGGGGAGGCAGTGAGTGAATAGCAACGGATGGCGGCTGGCATCGGTTAAGGGCACGCCGATCACAATTCATCCGACAGCGGCAGTGCTTGCCCTCCTCTTTGCCTACTCTTGGGCGCAAACCCGATCGGAGCGAGGCATCGGAGAAGCGTGGCTGGCTGGGCTCGCCGGCGTCGTGTGCATATTCGTCATTATCCTCGTTCACGAACTGGGCCATGTTGGGGCCGCTCGCCTGTTCGGGGTTCACACGACCGAAGTGTCACTGTACGGATTGGGCGGCCTTTCACAACTCGAAGAAGAACCGCCCACTGCCTTGGCTGAGGTGGTAATCAGCGCCGCCGGCCCGTTGGTCAATCTGGCCTTGGCCAGTGTGGGCCTGCTGGTGGCGCCAGTGAACCATTGGTTCAACCCGTTTTTCTTGACCGGTATCGGCTTCTTCGATTTTCTGGTGGTCAGCTTCGCTTCGATGAACCTGCTCCTGGGCATATTCAATTTGTTACCGGGCCCGCCCCTCGACGGCGGCGGGATCATGCGGGGGCTCGGCTGGATGGTGACACGTGATCAGCAAAGAGGACGCAGCGTGTCCGCAATCACCGGACTGATCTGCACTGCAGGTCTCATCTATCTGGCCTTCACACCCTTCGCTCAAGACAATTTTCTGATCCTTCTATACGCCGCTGCGATCATGGGGCTCGGTGCCTATTCATACTTGCGCCAATCGCAGACGCCCGAGTCATCGTCGGCCTCCGACGACCAAATCCACCTGGTCCTGATTGACGCACAAGCCATTGCTAGCCAATTGGGATCGCACAGTGTGGGCAGTATCCACTTACTGTTGGCCCTATTGAACAAGCCCGAAACGCCGTTAGTGTCGCTACTGGCAGCCCATGGCGTTACTTACACCGCAGTCGAAGCGGTAGCACGCAGTAATCACGCCTCGATCGCCTCCAGCCAACCAGCCAATCCGCCAGGCACTCCTCTAGTTTCTATGGGGGCGCGCACAATATTGACCGATGCCCAAGTCAGTAACCTGGGCGGGCTTGGCGTTTTTCTAGCGCTGCCCGAACAATCCGAAGCCGGTACGACTTTAGATCGCCTAGGCGCTAGCCTCAGCAACCTCCAAACGCTGGCCCGCAACACCTTCTCACCATGACGCGAGACGCACACGCCACCGGTCGATCCGGTCCTGCCAAGCTCGTCGGGTAAGTATGATTCAGGATTAGGGATGCTATAAACCGAGTATCCAAGACGCTGCGGCGAGGGACGATACATGCTCAACCGAGTACCACTAAAAGCTAAATCCTTGAGCCGCTATGTTCGCTCGATGGGCGAAGAGCCCATCGCCCGCATCGAACAACTGGCCAAAGCGTTTCAAGGTGCTCGCGTCCTTCACATAAACGCAACTTCATACGGGGGTGGGGTCGCTGAAATCCTCGCTACCCTTGTGCCCCTCATGAAAGGTGTGGGAATCGACGCCGACTGGCAGGTCATGTATGGCACGGACGACTTCTATAACGTCACCAAGGCGATGCACAATGCCTTGCAAGGCATGGACGTCGGCTGGACCCCCCAGATGGAACAAATCTACATGGAGCAGAGCATCTTCAATGTGAGCCAGCTTGAGGCTGATTACGACTTCATCATCATCCATGATCCTCAACCGGCCGCGTTCCTGGGGCTCGTTGAGGAGCACAGCCCCTCCGGACGACAGGGCAAATGGATTTGGCGCTGCCACATTGACACATCAACACCCTTCGCTCCCGTTGCAGACTTTCTATTTCCGCTGATTACGGACTATGACGAGTCAGTCTTCACCATGGCCGACTATGTTCCCGCCGAACAAGACCTGCCCCATGTAACGATGATGGCGCCCACAATCGACCCAATCTCTCTGAAAAATGTGCCCCTATCTGCTGAGACGATTGACGCCATCTTCGACAGTTACGGCATGGATCACAGCCGCCCCACGATGTGTCAAATCTCCAGATTCGATCCGTGGAAAGACCCTCTTGGAGTGATCGATGCATACAGGCTCGTCAGGGAGAAAGTGCCCGACTTGCAACTGATCCTGGCCGGCTCAATGGCCAGCGATGACCCTGAAGGCATGCACTACCTGCATCGCACTGAGATGCACGCTGCCGGCGATCCCGATATTTTCATTCTGACCAACGCCCAGCAAGTGGGAGCAATCGAAGTAAACGCATTTCAAGCGGGATCTGACGTTGTTGTGCAAAAATCCACACGGGAAGGCTTCGGGCTCACGGTCTCGGAAGCACTGTGGAAACGCACCCCGGTGGTGGGCGGCAATGTGGGCGGAATTACCCTCCAAATCAAAAATGGCGAGAACGGCTTCCTTGTCGACAGCGTCGAAGCCTGCGCAGATGCCTGCGTGGAAATTCTCACGAATCCCCGACGGTCAGAGATGATGGGTGAAATCGGCCACCAGATCGTACGCAACAACTACGTAATGACAGTCGAACTGGAACGTTGGCTCCAACTCTTCGCCCTCTTGTCATCCTGAGGGAGGCGCTAGCCGACCGTGAGGATCCACCTGCGGCGAAGCCACAGATCCACCCACAGATTCGATCTATTCTGAATTGCTTGCTGCGCTCGCAGAATTCGGATTCCTGGATCCTCACGCCCTGGCTGCCGCCAGGGCTCAGGATGACGAACAGGTGAACGGCTGCCGCCAGGGCTCAGGATGACGAACAGGTGAACGGCTGCCGCCAGGGCTCAGGATGGCGGAGGAATGGTTACATCCCCAGTGATGAACTCGCATAGTCTGATCCATATGAAAGCTCGCTACAAGAATCTCATAGCCCTCTCGAACCGTGGCCCGCTGTCATACTCATATGATGCCGACGAGAAGATCGCATCGAAACGGGGGGCGGGCGGTCTTGTGTCCATACTTGGGCCTGCCCTAGCGAATTCCGGCGGCCGCTGGATTGCCGCAGCCGCATCTGATGCAGATCGAGTCGTTGCTACCCAAGCAGATGTCGACCCTCTCGGCAAACTCCAATCGGGAGACTTAGGCTACTCAGTCCAGCTCTTGGCTCTTGACGAAATCACGATGGCTGGGGCGATGCGAACAGCCAACGAACTCCTCTGGTTCGCTCACCACGATCTCTGGAACCGGCCCCGCTCGCCCAGAATTGACGACCATACTTGGGCCGACTGGGAAGCGTTCCGTGCATACAACGAGGCGTTTGCGACCGCTGCCGCCGATGCAGTCAGTGCGTTGGAGCCGTCCGAAACGTGCATCCTCGTGCAGGACTACCATCTTTGCCTAGTCCCTGAGTTCTTCAAGAGCATGCAGCCCGATGTGGCCCTAGTCCACTTCAGCCATACCCCCTTCGCCACCGGCTCCGCGCTTGCCCCCCTGCCGCTGGCTTGGACCCGAGAGATTCTGGCCTCCCTTGCAGCGGCCGATCTGTGTGGCTTTCACACGCAGCGCTGGGCTGACAACTTCACGTCCGCTCTGGCCGCCTTTGCGCCCGAGATCAAGGCACCCAAGGTTGGCGTGTTCCCGATCGGCCCTGACGCTGCCGGGATCACTGAAGCGAGTCAATCGTCTGGGGTCGCCCAAGCTCGTGCCCAGCTCGAAGACCGGCTCGAGGGGAGGCGAGCAATCGTGCGAGTCGACCGAGCGGAGCTATCAAAAAACGTGCTCAGAGGACTCGAAGCCTTCGACCTCATGCTTAAACATCGCCCCGAACTTGCCGAGTCGGTAGCCCACATCGTCCTGCTCAACCCTTCCCGGTTATTCTTGCAGGAATACCGAAATTACTTGGACGACTGTGTGGCGCTTGCTAGCGTAATCAACGCACGCTACAACCGGGAAGTAATCCTTTTGTACACCGAAGATGACTTTGCCAGGTCAATGGCCGGACTCTCCATTGCCGATGTGATCGTTGTCAACGCCCTCTGCGATGGCATGAATCTCGTTGCCAAAGAAGGCCCCCTAGTCAACAAAAACGACGCGCCGCTAATTCTCTCGAGCGGGGCGGGAGCACACGAAGAGCTCGGCGACTACGCAATCACAATCAATCCCTTCGATACTAGAGAACTTTCATTAGCCATGGAAACAGCCCTAGAGCTTCCCAAGCAACGCCGAGAAGAAACCGCTCGGCACTTGCGTAAGCGGGCCGGCGCCAACTCGCCAACTCATTGGCTGCAACGTCAACTAGAGGAGATTTCCTAAGATGACCAGCAGCATTCAATGGCCGGGGCTTGTCCCTGATGGACTGGAGTGGGAAGAAATGCCCGGCGAACGCAGCTGGGGAGTAATCATCGAAGCCAACGCTCAATTGCTGCCCGAACTGACGCAGGCACGAGCTGCACTACATGGATTGCCGATCCTCATCCACCCTGACCACTATCTTCACGTCACGCTGCGCCAGCTCACATCGCCACATCCCAAAGACAACCAAGGTTTGATGTCGACAATCGGTGCCATCATTTCATCGACGCCCAGTTGGACCGCCCAGGTCAAAGGCCTCCGGGCCTTCCCAACAGCGATATGGGCCAACCCAGATCACGACGGTCACTTCAGTGATCTTTCCGACCGCCTTCTCGCCGCTACCGAAGCCGACGACCCGCCCGTTGGTCCATACCGAGCAAAAGCCATCGGCCACATGACACTCGGATATTCGCTCGGCTACACGCCCGCCGAAGAAGTGCGCGATGTGCTTGGCCCATTCGAAGATCTCGAGATTGGCACTATCGAAGTCACAGAAGCAATCCTGGCCGAACTCAATTTCGTCTCGCCCTACCCACGCTGGAAAGCTGTGCGGCGATTCCCCTTCAAGGTTGCCTAGCCGGATTCGATCCGCAGGAATTGCTCACTGCATTCGCAGAATTTGGATTCCTGGATCGCGACGCCCTGCAGAGCCAGGGCTCACGATGACAGAAAAACAAATCACGCCTCCTAGCGATCACGGGGTTGCAAAAAAGGTTGCCTAGCCTGGGAAGTCGGCCAAGAATTGGGCCACTTCAACTGGCTTGGCAAAGACCAGATCGGCCAGCCGACCCAAGTCTTCGGGCGCCTCAGGCGAGAGAACCGCAATCTTGAGAACAGTCTTGCCCTGTTGAGCCAGATCATCGAGAACCGCAAACGCTGGCAGATCACCCACATCGTCACCGATGAAGGCCACCGCATCGGCGTCCAGTATGGCAACCTCATCACGTAAGGCCGTACCCTTGTCAACACCGACCCGGGGCATGATCTCCCATATCCTTCGTCCACCGATTAGTTGAAAATCTGAGCCGGCAACAATCTTACTGGCGACAGCCTCAACCCGCTTGGACACCGCCCCAGGATCGGTCGCATTGCGAAAATGCAGCGTAATACCAAGCTGCTTGTCTTCGCGCCTCACATCAGGATCGGACGCGAAAGCCTTCTCAATCGCCTCCTTGATTGGCTCAAGCTGGGCCATCACAGGCAAAACAGCATCAACTGGCTTTGACTCCTCAAGACCATACGCCCTCGCCATCCCGTGCTGGCCCCGATAGATCACGTCCTCTAGGCCCAACAGGTCTTGGACAAACTCGACAGGTCGACCGGTGATGACGCCAACACCAATGCCCTGATCGATCAGATGCACCAGAGCCTGAACCGCCCCATCGACCGGTCGAGCATCGGGCGGATTAGGAACAATGTCTGCCAAAGTCCCATCAAAATCAGTGAAAACAACCCGCTTGGCCGTGGGGTCACGCCAAGTCGGAAGAAGAAGAGAATACTGGTCCATACGAAAATTCACATTCGCCTCCCCGTCATTGCGGCCCAGATCAAAGCACACCAAGGCTATCGCAATCGACAACCAGCAAAAACGGGGGGATGGTGGAGCCGGCGGTCGGAATCGAACCGACGACCTAGCGATTACAAGTCGCTTGCGCTACCTACTGCGCCACGCCGGCACCGAACCCATATCGTACTAAACAATTCCCAATGGGCACGCCAAGAATTGATCCTCTAGACGAAGAGGCGCTTCTTGAAGAGCTTCACGGTGGGGATGAACAACACCACGGGAATCACAATCAGAAACGCTAGGTGGACGAGAATGCGAACGGAGAATTGGCCGAAGCTGAGCGCCCGCATAACCTCGATGCCGTGATAGAGAGGCATGATCCAAGCAAGCGGACGGATCCACGCAGGCAGAGCCGCTACCGGAAAGAACACCCCCGAGAGCAGGAACATCGGCGTAATGACGAAGGCAAAGTATGATCCCCAATAGATCAGCTTCCTTACGTAGGCGCCCGCCAAGACACCCATCGCAGCAAAGTTAGCTCCTACCAGGATGATCGCCAGTGGCATCAATAGCGCCCATGCCGACTTATACAGCATGGCCGCAGCCGAGATAACAAAGAATAGGCACCCGGTAACAGATGCATGCGTTGTGCCCCACATAATCTCACCTAGAGCGATATCAGCAACACCAACAGGGGTTGCCATGATCCCCTCGTAGGTGCGAGTCAGGTCAAACTTTGACGTCAAGTTGAAGGTCGTGCCAAAACAAGCCGACCACATGACCGCCGAGGCTAAGGTGCCGGGCGCAATGTAGTCGATATAGCTAATGCCAGGGCCAAATGACCCAGACTGAGCGCCCAAACCAAGCCCCATTGCCACCAGCCAAAAGAGCATGTCAAAGACCTCTGGCAACGCTGTCCATTTTGCCGTATGCCGGTAGATTGTCATTTCGCGCCACCAGCAATGGCGAGCGCCCTCAAATGTTCGAAGTGTTATAGCTGTCATTATGAAATCCTTTCGTCGACATCTTCAAGATGTCCCGTTGTTTTGAGGAAAACATCCTCAAGTGAAGCTGGCCGGGTCACAATTGCTTCCTCGCTCACGCCGCCGCTCACTAGCTGATCGGTCAGGCCGCGACTGTCGTTCGTGTAAAAGAGAACGCGGTCGGAGAGAACTTTTTTGTTCTCGACCAAACCGACAAGTCGCCCGTTTGCGACCGAACTACCTATCGGTCCGGCATGACCGATGACTTCGACAACGTGACGTGCCACCTCTTTGTTGACTAGGTCACGTGGCGAACCCGCACGGAGAATTCTGCCCTTGTCCATGATCACCAGCCGATCACACAACGTGGCTGCCTCATCCATATAGTGCGTAGTGAGTACGAGGGTGGTGCCTGAAGCCTTAAGTGCTCGCAAGTGATCCCAAATCGTATGCCGAGCCTCTGGGTCGAGACCGATTGTGGGTTCGTCAAGCAAGACGATGTCGGGGCGGTTGATCAAGCTGCGCGCGATCGTCAATCGCCGCATCATCCCACCCGAAAGCGACCTGATGTTGGCTCGGGCACGGTCAGACAAATCAGCAAACTGCAAGAGCTCTTCGGCACGCTCCAGCGCTTCCCTGCGCCGGAGCCCAAAGAAGCGTCCATACACCACCAGATTCTCGAGCACGGTAAGCTCTTCGTCAAGATTGTCCATCTGGGGCACAACGCCAAGACGAGACTTGATTTTGCGCCCTTGCGTCTTAGCGTCAAGATCGAGCACCTGCAACAATCCGGACGAGATTGGCGACACACAACCAATCATTCTCATCGTCGAGGTTTTGCCCGCCCCATTAGAGCCGAGCATCCCAAAACACTCGCCGGCGAAGACATCGAAATCGATGTTGTCAACCGCTGGCTTTGCCGCCGTCGCTGAATAGTTTTTCTTTAGTTTTCGTGCCTTAATCACACATATACGTTCAGTCATAGTTTTCTCCAAGCAGGTGGGGGGGATTTGGGGATGCGGAAGTGCCAAGAGACACGCAAGCAAGCACATGCCTAGGCAGGAGGGGACGCCCGTTGGCGCACATGGCTATTCGTACCTTTGGCGGCGAAAGAGACGCGACGAATCAGGCAGGAATAGCTAAGAAAGTAACCGAGGATCTGAGGGAGTCAGGTGGCTCGAACCGACCTTACCTCACAGGATGCATCGCTATATTGCGGCGATAGTTCGCAAGTTATCCGTTGTTTTCACTGCAACCTCCACACACGACCGCTGGCGTCCAAATCGAACTGTTCAGCGCACATCGCTAAACACAGGGGCACTGACCTTATCAGGATCCCGCCAGCTTTCGCAAATTTTCTACGGAACAGAGGAAACAAGGCCCATGGGACTTCAGAAAGAAGCTGGTCCGATGTACTGAGTCTCGCCCACGGCTAAAGCCGGGGGGTTCTTCCGGTAGTTTCCAGGACCTTTCGAGCGCTCTCCCAATTGCTTGGTACATCATCGCTAGTGTCAGTTCTGGGCTTGCTGGATCGCAGTCGA
>JBCKKC010000028.1:0-25272 GCA_038904395.1 Acidimicrobiia bacterium
AACGCCAGGGCTCAGGATGACGGAAGAGAAAGTAACGCCAGGGCTCAGGATGACGGAAGAGAAAGTAACGCCAGGGCTGAACAGGGAGATGAGTGGCTCCTTCGACTCACTCCATCGCTGTCTGTGATCATTCCAACGCGAGGGCGCAGGGAGTCTGTTAAGCGCCTGCTGGAGCAGCTGAACCGGCAGGAATTTCCAAGGGAAAAGCTTGAAATCGTGGTGGCAGTTGACGGTGATATCGATCAGACAGCGGCCGCCATAGAGCAACTCAATCTTGACATCTCACCGACTGTTGTCGTGCTGCCTGAGGCTTCGCCCCCCACGCTGCGCTCGTGGCAGTCTTTGGGGGCGAACGGGGTCTCCCCGTTTTGCCACGTCGCTTCGCTCCTCGCAATGACGGAAGATGGTCAAGGCAGGGGTGCAGCCGCGGCCCGCAACGTTGGTGCCGAGCGAGCCACCCACGATGTGTTGTTGTTTCTCGATGACGATGTCGAACTCACACATCCCCGCATATTGCTTCAACATGCCACGACACATACAGATTCCCTGTCCACCCGAAGCAACGCTGAAAATCTTTTTGCAGCTGTGGGACCTTGCCCGCCCAAGGTTGCACAGGCATCGACCTATATGGCCCAGAAACTGCGGTCGTGGTGGGCAGACCACACCGGACAAATCGCCGAAGCCGATCAACTCACATTCACCGACCTGCTGACTGCTAACGTCTCGATGCCGCGCCAGCTATTTGAGGCCGTAGACGGTTTCACAACCATGCCCAGGCGTGAAGATTGGGAATTGGGCTACAAAATACTTCGCCATGGCGCACAAATTAGATCCCTACCCAACGCTGTCGTCGAGCATCACGCCGATGTCGATCTCGCAAACGCAATCGCTGATCGGCGCCGTGAGGGCCATGGCGACCTGATCTTCTGTCAGCTCCACCCTGAAGCGTTCTACTGGCTCCCGATCGCAGCTTGGGATGTGATGGGCAAAAAGCGCCGATCTGCCATTGAGAAAGCATTCGCCCGCCCAGACCTTGCCCAACGAGCCATTGCGGCAGGCATCAAGTGCCTAGACGTGCTTGAACGACTGGGATTGCGGGACCAATATTCCAGAATCCTTACGGCGCTCAATCAGACGGCCTATTGGGCAGGTGTTTGTGACGCAGTAGGGGGTCTAGATAACTTCCTCTCACTCGTCGCCGATGTACACCGGTTGGCCCGGGTCTTGTCGGACGATCGCCCCCGATGGGAACTTGTCGAAATCGGCCAGCACGAAATCGTTCCAGGCAGCACCGATGCGGTAGAAATCGTGCATGAAGGCCAGCCACTTGGCCTTGCTCCCGTGCGATGGGGTGGCGTCCCCTGGCAGATGGACACTTTCCGGGCCCGAATCGCCGCTCATTTCGCCCCGACGGCCTTGTCTCTCTCTGGATTGGACCAGATCGAGCCGACCATGTCAGAGGAACTTACAGCAGAAGCGGGGGCGGCATGATCAGCACTCTTGAATTCGACCTTGCCAACGCACAAGAACCCCTGCCGACTGTGAGCGGAGAAGTTTGGATCCTGGTCCGCTCTGGAACAAGAATCCTCGGGGAAATCCGCCTCAGCACATTAGATCCACTGTTCGAGCGGGATGTAAGAGAATCTATTGAGAGGCAGTTTGCCCCCAAACTGAAGCGTGAGCAACTCATCGACGTCAGCACCTCGGACAGGCCCAAAAATCCTGTCGCCACGAAATCATCCCGACGAATTGAGCTCGCGGAACCGCCCAGCGCATCGGATCTGGACGTCCGAACGGCCAACGCAGTTGACCCAACTTCGGGGACGCCTGATATCATCACGCCAGCAGACATATCGATCGTTGTCTGCACTCGCGATCGGCCCCACTATTTGCGGGACTGTTTGACCCATCTGCAGAAACTCAATCCCGCCCCCGGCGAAATCATTGTGGTCGATAATGCTTCCCAATCCACGGACACCATGCAGATCTGCCGAAGTGCAGGGGTGGAACGCATCAGCTCGCCAATCCCTGGCCTCGATCGAGCCCGCAACACCGGCTATCGCAGCGCCAACGGCAAGATCATCGCCTATGTTGACGATGACGCCCGCGTCGACACCAACTTCGCCGGAGCGCTGGCCGAGGCATTCCTCCATTCGGAGGTTGGCGCCGTTACAGGATTGGTCCTTGCCGCCGAGCTCGAGACTGAGGCTCAGATCCTCTTTGAACGCCAAGGCGGCATGCGCAAGGGATTTCGGCCCCGCCTATTCAGGAAGTCGGGGCACAATAAGGTGTCTGATGTCAGCCTGGACCGTGCCTACTTGCTGCGCCAATATTTCCAGTCCTTCGGCAACCTTCACAGCGAGGGGTTGGGCTCTGCTGCCAAAAGCTTCCCCGCCCTTGAAGCATTTCACTATGGTGTCGGCACAAACATGTCCTTTCGCATGGACATGCTTTCTGACCTCGGCGGATTTGACCCACGTCTCGATGTTGGCACTCCAACGAGAGGTGGCGGCGACCTCGATATGTTGTTCAGAGTGATCGAAGCTGGTGGAGCCATCCACTACGATCCTCAGGTGATGGTCCGCCATATTCATCGGCGCACCATGGATGGGTTACGCCACCAGATGTTTGACAACGGGGTTGGTTTCAGCGCTTTCCTCGCTAAGTGCCGCCAGGGCGAGGACGGGATCGACATCGAGACTGGCATCAGCGGAGAGTCATCCTGGGTTCGACCCACACAGGCAGAGAGCCAGGTCAAGACATTCACCCGCAAGTGGCATGTACGCAGCCATCTACGGCCCATGGTCAGGGCAGCATCTAAGCGAAACGTAACTCGCCTCCGACTTGCAATGGCCGAGACGAGAGGGAGCCTCCGTGGCACGCGAGCCCTCGAACAGTCAGCCGCCGAAAGTCGACTCGACAACAGGTCCACTGATCCGACAGAATTGGTGCGTTCACGAGGTTCAACGGCGCTTGAGGAGACCCCGCAATGACAGCAATCCATCCGGCCCTCACCCCCACCCTGGCGCCGGCTGCGCCTCGCCGCGGGTTGCGCTACAACTACGATCTCATCAGCCATCTAGTCATTAGGGAATTCCGATTAAGATATCGGCGGGCAATGTTCGGCTGGTTGTGGGCGATCGGCCAACCGCTGGCCCGGCTAGTCATTCTGACTGTGGTCTTCACCCGAATCGTCCCGTTGCACATCCCCAACTATGGGGTGTTCCTCTTCACTGGACTGATTGCGTGGATGTGGTTTTCGTCAGGAGTGGCCTCGGCCACATCGAGCGTGGTTGACCGCCGAGACCTCCTCTTTAGGCC
Source organism: Acidimicrobiia bacterium (assembly GCA_038904395.1). Lineage (GTDB taxonomy): Bacteria > Actinomycetota > Acidimicrobiia > UBA2766 > UBA2766 > JBCKKC01. The sequence goes on from JBCKKC010000028.1 coordinate 3,322, forward strand.
AGGACTGCCCCGCACGACCGTACCAATCGTGAGTGTTCTCACCGACGGTATCGACTACATCGCTGCCCTGCCGGTCCTGTTGGCTTTCATCATCGTCTCACACGGCCTCCCGGCAACGGCCCTTGCCCTGCCGGCACTCCTTATCCTCCAACTGCTACTCACACTTGGCCTGGGTTTCGCCCTGTGCTCAGCGAACGTCTACGTAAGAGATGTTCGGTTGCTTGTCGACATCATCTTGTTGCTTGGCTTCTATGTCACTCCTGTCTTCTATTCGGCCGACGCCCTGCCCAAAAGCTTGAGCTTCTTGTTCGTAATCAACCCGATGGCACAGCTCATCACTGCCTATCGTGACATCTTCATTACCGGCCAGTTGCCATCGCTGCAAACTTGGACGATGCTCACCGCCGTATGCGGCTCCACCTTTGTGTTGGGTGCCTGGATTTATCAGCGCTCCAGCCCCTATTTCGTGGATGAGCTGTAATGACCTCCACCAAAGGCGTAGACCAGGAGATGCAAGTGAAGACGAGCTTGGCCAAGGCTCCTGAGCCAATCATCATCGAGTTCACTAACGTCTCGAAGCGCTATCGCCGAACGAGCTCGGGCGGTCCCCGACGCCTGCGAAGTATGGCACTATCGCCGGGCAAGCAACGCGAGGCTCGCAAGCGGGTCCATTGGGCCCTCAACGATGTCACTTTCGCAATCGCTCGAGGCGAAACCATCGGATTGCTTGGGGCAAACGGTTCAGGCAAGTCAACGTTGCTACGCACGATGGCCGGCGTGACAAGACCGACCTCCGGAGTGTTCACAGTCGGAGGTATTGTCAGTGGCTTGCTGACGATCGGCGAGGGATTCCACCCGATGTTGACCGGCACCGAAAACGCTATCACTGGCAGCATTTTGGCCGGCCTTTCGATGCCTCAAGCACAAGGGAGGCTGGATTCGGTCGCCGAGTTTGCCGAGCTGCAAGACTATATGGATCAGCCCTTGCGCACATATAGCGACGGCATGCGGCTGAGGCTCGCTTTTAGTGTTGCCATACACGTTGATCCGCAAATCCTCTTGATTGACGAAATACTGGCCGTGGGTGATTTCCGTTTCCGTCAAAAATGTCTAAACCATATTGACAGCCTCCAGCAGGAAGGGGTCACGATCATTGTCGCCTCTCATGACCTAGTTCAGCTTGAGAGAATTTCGACACGATGCCTGTGGATGATGAAAGGGAAGCTACAGGCCATGGGGCCGGCCAGCGAAGTCATCTCCCAGTATCGCCTCGCTATGCAGGCCCAGATGGATGCCCTCGCACCGCCAGTCGTATCACAAGCCGACGGCAGTATTCGCATTGGCTCACATTCCGCTCTTGAAATCCACAAGGTTCGGCTTTTCGATGCTGCCGGCCGCGAAAACTACCAGATCGTGGCCGGAGCGAGCCTGCGGGTGGAGATCGAATTTGAAGCCCACGAGTCACTTGACGGAGCAATCTTTGGTGTGAGCGGGCATAAGGCGCCCGACGGCACCCGCTGCTTCGACCTATCTACGGACGCCGACCGACATGCCCTCGGCACGCTCAAAGGGCCTGGTGTGATCAGCCTTACACTGGAGCGTCTCGACCTCGCAGGCGGCGACTACACCTTAGCCGTGGGAGCGTATGCACCGGACTGGACCTATCCATATGACTACCTATGGGAAGCCAGCACCTTTGAGGTAGTGGCCGATACTCAACTCGGCGAATTTACTCCCCCACACATCTGGCGGCTCGATGACTGAACATGCCGATAGCCATTCACCTCCTCTGAGCCACAGTGTCCCTACCGGCCTTGCGTCATTGCGAGCGAAGCGTGGCAATCCAGGCTTTATTGCTTTGCGAGCGCAGCGAGCAATTCAAAATGGATCGAATGGCGCTGACAAAGTCCTGCTCGCTACGCTCGCAGAATATTTAAAGTCTGGATTGCCACGCCCTGTCAAAGCCCAGGGCTCGCAATGACGGAGAAAGGACTGCGCACTACCTCCTGGTTACACCCAACGGTGTCAATCATCATCCGGACTAAGAATGAGGCTGCCGCGATTGGCCAGACTTTGGACCGAGTCTTTGCCCAAACCACCGCAGCACTTGAAGTGATCGTCGTCGATTCAGGCTCAACCGACGACACCCTGGCGATTGCCCAGTCTTACCCAGTCTCAGTACTGCATCTAGATCCCCAAGAATGGAACTACAGCCGGGCTCTCAATATCGGGGCCGCTGCTGCCAAGGGTGATATTCTCGTGTGCCTGTCGGCCCATTGTTTACCCATAAATAATGATTGGCTTGGTAACCTTCTGGCTCCCTTTGCGGATCCTGAAATAGCCGCCGTGTGGGGTCCTCAGCACGCACCAGGGCGACCCATCGAACCCGCCGCGTCAAGACATCAGCGGCCTGGCACTTACACAGCACAAAGCCGCCATTGGGGCCTATCCAACGCCAACTCGGCTGTGCGTCGGTCTCTATGGGACCAATTTCCCTTCTCCGAAGATCTGCCAGCCGCTGAAGACAAGGCCTGGGGCATGCAGGCAATGTCCCGGGGCTACAGCTTGGAGTTCGCCGCTAAAGCCGGCGTGTGGCATGAGCCGCACAACTGGCGCTCAGCCTTCCGGCGCAATCGAGAGATCCAAAAAGGCTTCCTGCTAATGTTTCCAGAGCTACACATGACGCCTTTGGAGCACGTTCTAAGGCTTGGCGAGATGGTCAGTCGGCGGCTTCGCCACCACATTCGACAGCCAAACCTCGACACAATCATGCGCGATCTCGCCCGAGTGCCTAGCCGTTTAGCTCATCTCATCGGAGGAATCCTCGGCGGCCGCCGCTAGGCGCGTCTGGTTGAGTAAGGACCCGCTGTCGAGCGACAAGCCGTCTTCGGTTAGACTTCTATGCCATGCGTGCAAATGAGTTGTACGAACATCACGCCCAGTCATCGACAAGCCCGGTAAATCCGGACCGTCCGCCCCGAACCCAGGCGTAGGAGGGCCGAACGCCCGCTAGCCCAGTGAGCCTATCAACGCATCAACTCTCTTGGCTATCACGGCAATCAGGAGGTAGCTGATGTATCAATTTGTAACCAGAAAGCCACTTGTTGCCATCTTTTGTTTCGCACTAGTGCTCAGCGCTTGCAGCAACGGGGTAATAGAAGACTCGAAAAGTCGAACCGAAGCGGAACCTGAAGAAACTGAAATGCAGAATAGTCAAGTCTTAGCAGATGCTGGTTGCAACATTGCCATCAACCCGACACCCCAAAACCATACAGATTGCAGCCAAAAGACCTTCGAGGATATTGCGCTAGATGGCATCGATCTACGTTACGCCGATCTGTCGGCTTCAAAATTTATCAACATTACTTGGCGACACGCCAAATTCTCAGGAGCCAATCTTTCGTATTCGACTTTTGAGCATGTCGACCTGTCCGGAGGCAACTTCGAGGGTGCAACTTTCGCGGGTTCAACTTTCATAGGTGCCAAATTTCCACACGCGAATCTCGAGAATGCAATCTTTGATGGCTCACGAGCGCCTTTGGCTGCCCCAAGCGATCGAGTTCTATTTCCCGAGGCCAACCTAAAGGACGCCTCGTTTCAAAATGCCCTCTGGCAGGGCAACCCTCAAGCCCACGCCTCATTCGCGGAAGCCAACCTTACTGGCACCAACTTCTCGGGTACAAAACTCCAATATGGAGATTTCACTAAAGCCAACTTTTCGGCAACTGGCTTGATCGGAACTGACCTCACCAACGCCAACCTGGCCGGCGCAAGCCTCTATTTGACAAATGCTACGAGTGCTGGGGCAGATCTTTCGAGAGCCAGGATCTCGAATAAGTCAATTGTTGCCGGTAGCGCCCATACTTGCGCCCGAAAATACGACGGCACTGTCTGGTGTTGGGGACTCAATGACGATGGACAACTCGGAAACGGCACCACGGCAAGCAGCAACATTCCAACCCAGGTAGTCGGCTTACATGATGTAACAGATATCAGCGCCGGGGGCTGGGGCTCTTGTGCTGTTCTAAGGAATGGAACCTCCTACTGCTGGGGAGGAAATCAACTTGGTCAACTTGGGAACAATTCAAACACTGACAGCCCTGTGCCAGTTCGTGTCTTGGGACTCAATGACGTCAGGTCTATATCAAGCGGGTCGAATCACACTTGTGCTGTGAAACACGACAACACAGCTCAATGTTGGGGCAATAATTCTGCCGGCCAAGTCGGAAACAACAACGAGAACACTCATTCGTTTCTGACACCTGTCAGGGTTGTTGGGCCCCATTCTTGGTGGTCTGGCCAAGGAAACCTGACCAATGTGGCACATATCAGCGCCGGCACTAACTTCACCTGTGCCACCATGAACGACGGCGGAGTTTACTGCTGGGGAGCCGACACAAAGGGGCAGCTGGGGACCGTTCTGGCCCAGCGCGACACCGGCATTCCACGCAAAGTGACCGGACTAGATAACCAAGACAGCCTGAAAAACGTAATAGGGATATCTGCTGGCGGGTTTCATGCATGTGCCATATCACACCAGGGCTCAGTTTTGTGTTGGGGCTTGAACAGGAGCGGTGCTCTGGGCAACAACACTAACGAGGACAAGAGTTTTCATCCTGTCAGAGTTGTCGGTTTAGGAGGAATTGGCAACCTTGACCACGTTGCAGCAATATCTGCAAACACTGACACCACATGCACAACTATCTACGATGGCACCGCCACCTGCTGGGGCGCCAACCAGTTTGGCCAGCTCGGAAACAACGCTCAATCAAGGCCAAGCGCCTATCCTGTCCAGGTCGTCGGCCCTGGCGGGGTTGGATCACTCGCGAATGTGGCCGATATTGCGGTCGGCGACATGCATGCTTGTGCCATCCAATTTGATGGAGCCGTTCTGTGTTGGGGCAATAACGGCTACCGCCAACTTGGCGATCCCAATGTTTTCACTTCCCCTACACCAGTCCCCGTGCTCACCCAAGTTGGGCCACTGAGACTCACCCGGTAGCGCTATAGCACAAAGCCGTTGGACAGTAACCATTCAGGAGGTCGTCGCCCCTCCGTCATCCTGAGCCCCGGCGGCAGCCGGGGCGTGAGGATCCAGGAATCCGAATTCTGCGAACGAAGAGAGCAATTCGAATACATCAAATCTGTGGTTGGATCTGCGGCTTCGCCACAGGTGGATCCTCACGCTACGGCTAGCGCCTTGCTCAGGATGACGGAGGGGCTGAACGGCCAGGTTTGTCAACGGGCGGCTAAGGGAATTCTAAGTAACGCTTGATAGGGTTCGATTTTAACGTTGAGCCGTCATCTACTAGGAACTTCACGATGCGTCGACTTGCAATTTCTATACTCTCCATATTCGTTGTCAGCGTGTCCAGCCTTGCTTTGGTGCCCGCTTCTGCTCGGGCTGCGGGTGCAGATGTTGTCCCAGGCAAAAGAATCCGTGGAACTCAATGTGTTCTGGTGGCGAACCCAACGCCGGAAAACCACACCGTCTGCCCGATGGCAACATTTCCGGCAGATCTCGACCTTTCGGGCGTGAACCTTTCATATGCCGAACTATTAGGGACAAACTTTACAGGCGTGAAAATGACTGAGGCGAAACTAGTCAAGGCCAACTTGCAGTCGACAACGCTGGACGATGCCAACCTAACCTCCGCTCAGCTCAACGGCACGCACATGTCTAGCGTGACCGCGAAAAAAACCCAACTCCAGCATGCTGTCTTGGTTGACGCAGAGTTGTCTTTGGCCATCCTGATAGGCTCGAACCTGACCGGAGCGAACCTGACCTCTTCTCCAGAGGTTCTCCAAAGGCTTGACGAAGATCCCGACACCCGCTCAAACACAGAGAAGCGTTTCGCCTACACACAATTTGACGAAGCAAACCTTTCTGAAGCGAACCTGTCAAGCACTTTCCTGCACATGGCTTCCTTCAAACGTGCAATCTTTAATTCCACCGATGTCAGCTATGCAACCTTTGTCGGCCAAGACATGATGTCACCCCATCCACTTATCGGTGCCGACCTGACCGGAATTGACCTGACAACGGCGAAGCTGTCGGATCCTGGCGATCCCGATAGTCGCACAACATTCAGCTACACAACTGACGAAACGAATGTGAGCGTAGGAGCGAACCTAACACAAGCCAACCTCTCGGACGTCAATCTAGCGGGCCAAGACTTGCGTGCCACGAACCTGACTAAAGCAAACCTAACCCGAGCGAACCTAACAGCAGCCAACCTCTCTCGCAGTCAGGCTCCCGGGGCTACTTTTGACTATGCCAACCTGACACGCGCAAATCTCCGAGACACCATGTGCGGACACAATGTGGCACCGTCAGGTGCAGCGGCTGCCGCCACTCCCGCCCTGCCCGATCTCAGTCGACCCCGGGCCAGCTTTCGTTTCGCCAACCTAACCAACGCCAACCTATCGAACTCTCACCCAGTCTCAAACCCGCAGAATGCAACAGCCGCAGGGGTGGATTTCTCGCATGCCAACATGACCGGCACAATCCTCGAGGGCACCAACATGACCTGGGCCAGACTCTATGGCGCTGACACGACACAACTAGCCCCAGGAACAAACCTCACCGGCGCCACTTACATGCCATACCAACCAATTGCAGCAGGCTACGCCCATTCTTGCGCCCTCGAACCGAGCGGGCGCGTGTACTGCTGGGGAATGAACCAGTACGGTCAACTCGGCAACAATACGACCAGAGATAGCCTAACGCCGGTTCAAGTTCTTGGAGAAGGTGGCAGCGGCACGCTCGGCAACATCACCGCTATTGCCTCCGGTAATAGCCACTCGTGTGCACTAAATACACTCGGCCATGTCTACTGCTGGGGACGCAACGACAAAGGTCAACTTGGCGACAACAGAGGCAGATCACGCCAACCAGTGAGAGTTGTTGGGGCCGGAGGAACCGGATTCCTCGATAACATCACCGCCATTAGTGTCGGCCGTGAGCATTCGTGCGCTCTCAACAAGAGTGGCAACGTTTACTGCTGGGGAACCAACACGACTGGCCAGCTGGGTAATATGTTCAATCTCGACAGACCATATCCATGGCTGGTATACGTGGGGAGAGGCCCGGGCCCAGGTGAGTGCATAAGTGGGCCGTTCCAAGGCAACGAGCCACCGCTCAACGACATCATCGCAATTTCAGCGAACGGCGACCGTTCCTGCGCACTCAGCAGAGACGGTCACGTTTATTGCTGGGGGCATGCCACTCGTATGGGGGACGGCCCTTGGGATAATTTTTCTCCCGTGCAAGTAGTCGGTGTTGGAGGGGATGGAACACTAAACAACATCACCGCAATCAGCGTGGGTGCACACCATTCTTGCGCTCTCAACGCGATGGGCCATGTCTACTGTTGGGGAGAGGGCACGTCTGGCCAGCTCGGCGACAATACCAACACGTGCACAGCTTACTCGCCGGTACAAGTTCTTGGAGTTGGCGGCGCCGGAACATTAAGCAACATCACCACAATCACTGCCAGCCAAGACCATTCCTGCGCTCTGAACACAAGCGGCCACGTCTACTGCTGGGGAAGCAATATGCGTGGACAGCTCGGTGACAACACAGGCCCGGTTCAATTGGAAGTTTGGCAACGTCTTGGGTGCGACTGCGGTGCCCTAGTCCCTAAGCAAGTCGTTGGGGCCGGAGGTACGGGAACGCTTGGCAACATCAAAGCAATCGCTGCGGGAATCTATCATTCATGTGCGCTCGACACTAGCGGCCATGTCTACTGCTGGGGCGAGAACGAATTCGGCCAGCTCGGCAGCGGCACAACTTCCTCCAGTGCATCGCCCGTGCAAGTCGTCGGTGTCGGAGGCACCGGCCGCTTAAAACTCTGGTAACCCTGGCCGATCACATTCACCGTTCGACCATACTTCTGGACTGACCCCAGTTAGGCAGGTTCCTCGTCGCCCAAGTAACATATGCGCTGTAAGTCAGGACCAAGTCTTCGACATTGTCAAGGAGCAGCCACATGTTGAACTTAGAAGTGAAGAACGTTGCCAAGCCAGACGAGACCCGCGAGTTTCCCAAAGGCCATCTTGACATCGTAAATCTAAATGGTGTTGTCTTTGGCCAACTTACAGCCGAGCCCGGTTGGAAATGGTCAGAGTGCATCAAGCCAATAGCAGGCACCGACAGCTGCCAAGTCCATCACAATGGATATGTCGTCCAGGGACGCATGCGCATTCGAATGGACGATGGCACGGAACAAGATGTGTCTGCCGGAGACGTGCTCGTGTGCCCACCAGGTCACGATGCCTGGATCGTGGGCGACGAGACTTGCATCATGTTTGACTTCTCGAGCCAAATCCAGAACTACGCCAAATAGAAATTCGTGATTCTTCGGATGATGCCCCTCCCCGTAGGTGGAGGGGCATCTTTTGGGGGTGACCGGGGTCTCCTCGGTCACCCCCAAGCGTTTCCGGCCCCGAAGAGGGGATGCTCTTGATCGCCACAAGGAGGCAGCGGCAACACATGAAAACATTGGTGACTGGGGGCGCCGGATTTATCGGGTCCCACTTAGTAGATCTACTACTCGACCACGGACACGAGGTTCTCGTGGTCGATAACTTATCAACAGGCGACATGGCAAATCTGGCACCTGCCTTGAGCAACCAGCGTGACCGAATCAATTTTGTAAACCTCGACATCCGGTCGAGTGATCTCATCGGGCTGGTGGCTCAGGAGAGGCCGGAGATCATATTTCATCTGGCCGCACAAATGGATGTGCGAGTATCTGTCGATAACCCCATATTCGACGCCGAAACAAACATCTTAGGAACCCTGAATCTGCTCGAAGGAGCCAAGGACGCCGGTACCCGCAAGGTCGTCTTCGCATCGAGCGGAGGAACCATCTATGGCGCCGTCGATGCTGAGTCCCTGCCCACTCCCGAGACTACGCCCATGCGCCCCACTTGCCAGTATGGTGTCTCGAAGAAAGCGGGAGGCGATTACCTGCGGGTTTACCATGAGCTGTATGGTCTCGACTTCACCGCTTTGGCCCTAGCCAATGTATTTGGGCCACGCCAGCTGCCCCACGGCGAAGCTGGCGTCGTAGCAATATTTGCCAATCGGCTCTTGACCGATTCGCCATGCACAATTTTTGGCGATGGCGAACAAACCCGGGACTATGTGCATGTTGATGATGTGGTTGCCGCCTTCGCTCTTGCCATGCAGGCCGGCAACTCGCTGGTTATTAATGTTGGTACCGGACGTGAGACATCTGTTAACGATCTGTACGCCTTGTTAGCTGAGTCCACCAACAGCAGTCTTGTGCCGGTTTATGCTCCTGAACGACCGGGCGAATTAGCCTTCTCTTGCCTCGATCCGAGCCTGGCCAAGCACGAGTTAGGCTGGCAACCTCAAGTGAGTTTGCGCCAGGGCATCCAAACTGTCGTTGATCATTTCTCCCACCCGAGAGCCACACAGAGCGCCTAACCGCCCATAGCATTCATCTTCCCCGCCACCTTGTCATCTCCTGGCGCCAGCCACCCCCCTCCGTCATCCTGAGCCCTGGCGCCAGCCAGGGCGTGAGGATCCATCCTCACGCCCAATGCCACTCATGCGAACTCGTTGAATTAGCACTACGGAAATCGAAATTTAAGGCTTGCGCCGGCTTCATTAACGTGTCATACTAGCGACGGTCATAAGGCCCTGAGGGTTCCAAGCCCTACAACTTCCCCCCCAAATGTAAAGCAGTCATCATCCTTTCATGAGGGGGGTAAATGTCAACCCTTGCCATCAATATCCACGACGCCGCGTTAAGCGAATGGGCCATGACAGTCTTGTCGGATCTGCCCGACATCACGGTCCTGCACGATTCCGAAACGGAACAGACTCTCCTCGGCACAGCTTCCGGCGAACACCAGGCTCTCGATACCCACCTTCCTGACCATCTCGATGGTTACATCTCTGATCGCTTCGTCCAGACCCCATATCCGCTTATCTACATTGGGCGCCCGCCTTGTCCGCCATCAGCATATTGGCTGCGACTCCCCTGTCGGTCCGATGATCTGCGCACCGCTCTCGATAGGCTCGGCATCTCGCGCGCCGGGGCGAGGGTTGCGAAAATTCCGATTGATAACTCGGCCCTTGAAGCCTCGTTTCAAGCAGCAGCCAGCACTTCGTCCATCCATCAGCCCGAATCTCAGCCTGCGCCCAATGGAACTGGCTACTCCCACTCGAGCCCCGTTGACGTGTCGCCCCTTGGCCCATCGCCGACTGCGAGGCAAGCACACCAGATTGGCTTTTGGTCCCCCAAGGGCGGAGCCGGGGCGTCATCGATCGCGATAAACACGGCGGCAGCTTCCCTTGAGTATGGTCTTCGATGTGCATTCGCAGACTTCGACCCAACCTGGACTGACTCTCTTGCGTGGTTCGACGATCGGGCGGAGCGCCCCGACGAGCGCCACGCTAGATGGGGTGGACACGATCCAGAACAAACCTACGCCTCTGGCCAAGATACTGACGCCCTCTCTCCACTCGCCTCGTATGGTCCGTCAAAGGGTCCGAGCAGTCCAGAAGGTTCGAACGGGTCCGGCATCAAGGGCCTGAGGCCGATCATCCATCCGAGCGGATTACGTGGTTTCATCTCAAGATCAGCCGATGATGTTTCCACCATGCAAGAAGGCTTGCGAGCCGGATTCGACCTAGTCGTCATAGACACACCGAGCTCACAACTCCCTATCTTTAGCACAATCGACAAGCTATATGTTGTCGTCAGCTGTGACCTTCCCGCATTACGCCGAGCTCGCATAGCCATTGCCGCCTTGGCACCCCAGAAATTGCCGCTCTCTCTAGTGTTAACTATCCGCAAGGGAGCCGAACTCAAACCCGACGAGGTGGGTTCTGCTCTGGCAATGCCTGTTGAGGCCACCTTCCCTGACGAGCCGGCACTCGTCAGCTGCGCAGATCGAGGCGCCATGATCTACCCACTGAAGCGCAGTCGATGGTCTCGAGAGCTACGCAGATTCACAGCAGCCATCTGCGAAGAGTTGGAAAAAGGGGGTGATAAATAATGTCCACTCTCGCAGCAAGTCAAAACCACTCCAAGCTCGGAATTCATTACGAAGAGCTTGCTTGCGCCGAATCACAAGCAGAGTCTTCGTCAACAGATTCTTCCAGCTATGCCACTCCTGAAAACATCACTGCGAGCGTCAAGAAAAGGCTGCTCAAAGGCGATCTAGCCGACATGCCAATGTCCGACCGTATCCGCCGCTTGGTTGTTGAAGACTTTGCCCTCACCAGCCACGAGCTCGACTCACTGGTAGAGCAAATATGTGCATCGGTGAGTGGCTTTGGCCCCCTCGACAAGTTTCTCAAAGACCCAGATGTATCTGAAGTCATGATCAACGGTAAAGATGCCGTTTACATCGAAAAACACGGCACACTGCAACAAGTCCAGCTTCGGTTCAACTCTGACGCCGAAATTGTTGCGCTCGTTGAGCGGATCGTGGGGCCACTGGGCCTGCGCATCGATATCTCAAGCCCAATGGTCGACGCCCGACTACCAGATGGGTCAAGGCTCAATGCCGTCATCCCTCCCCTGTCACGCAACGGCCCTGTCTGTACGATCCGCAGATTTGTCTTAGGGTGCAAGACATTTGAGGATCTGGTCAACCGAGACTTTTGTCCCGCCTCTGTAGTCGAGTATCTCCGCCATGCAGTCGAGCATCGCCAATCAGTCCTGGTCTCGGGAGCCACTGCGACCGGCAAGACCACCTTTCTCAATGTCTTGTCCACGGCAATTCCTGATCGTGAGCGTCTGATCACGATTGAAGACACAGCAGAGTTAGCCCTCTCTCAGTCTCATGTCGTTGGGCTCGAAGCCAAACCAGCCAACACTGAGGGCAAGGGAAGGATCTCGATCGGTCAGCTGGTGCGAAATTCATTGCGGATGCGACCAGATCGAATCATCGTCGGTGAGGTTCGTGGACCAGAAGCATTTGACATGCTCGAAGCCATGAACACCGGCCACGATGGCTCCATGTGCACAATTCACGCCAGTTCAGCTCAAGATGCGCTGATGCGTCTCGAGAACTTGGTTCTTTGTGCGCAACCGACCCTTCCGATAAGCGCAATCCGGCGCCAAATTAGCTCTGCGATCAACATCGTAGTGCACCTCCAGCGGGACGAAGCTGGCCACAGACAGCTTTCCCAAGTGCTGTCCGTGACCGGTTGCGATGGTGATGAGATATCAACTGAGCCGATATTTCAATCCGAACGCTCCGGAAAACGGGCGCACTCCTTGGGGGCCAAGGGCCCGCCCCCCGGCGCTTCCGGCGCTTTCGGCACACATAGCGGCTGGGATAGCGTGCCGGCGCGCCGGGCAGTGAAACCTTCAAGTCCAGTTTGGGAAACTAATCGTTCCCTCCCCGAGGGCGGTGAGGGAACGTGACCACCTCAGTGATGCCTCAGCATCGTCAGCACCATCTTCCGACTCTCCCTAGCCTGTGTCGACAGCTGTCAGGTCTGGCGCTCTGGATCAGAATCACCCTATTGCTGTGCGCGTTCACGCCGCTGCTATTTGCCCTAGGGCCGGCCCTTTCTTTGGCCACAGCGGCGCTCTTTCTCGCCGGGCCAAGAGTGTATTTACAGCACACCATCTATAAAGAGAGGAGCCAATTAGAACGTCAATTGCCGGCAGCGCTGGAGCTCTTAGCAAGACAGCTCGCATCCGGACGTTCCTTTCGCCAAGGTCTCGAATCCCTCGCGGTCAGGTATGAAGATCCGCTAGCGAGCAGGATGCGGGAATGCATCGCTGAGATTCAGGTTGGAGCCGAACCCTCGATTGCTTTTACCAACATGGCTAACGCCACGGGAAGTGCCGAGTATCGCTTCGCTGCAACAATCTTGACCCTGCACATGCATAGCGGTGGCCGCATTGTGCTTACGCTGCGCAGTCTGGCGGCGTCATTGAGACAGAAACGTCTTGCTCAAGAAGAACTCCGCGCAATCACGGCGCAGGGCCGAATGTCTGGCATTGTCGTAGCACTCACTCCGGCTGCCATGTCACTGCTGGTTCCAACACGCGCTGACACCCAACCCGCATGGATTACGTGGGGCGTCCAGACCGTTGGCTGGGCTCTGATCGGAGTTGGACTCGTCATCATTTGGAAGATGACAAACCATGATCAAGCTCATGCCCTCTTTACTAGCAAATCCTCGAAAGTCGCCTCGGAGATGCGCAATGTTGAACAAGGCAATCCGTCTGTGCTATTCAACCAAGCCCTCACTCGCCTACTCGCCAGGCTGGGCCGTCTGATGCCCGCCAGGTTTCTATCGATGCCAGACCTCGGACAGAGAGCAAATGTGTTTTGCGTTGTCTCTCCAACAAGTCAGCAATTGGCGTGGGCAGGACTACAGCTTGCCGCGAGAATGTGCGGCGTCCTTGTTGGAGCCAGCGCCTTCTCGGGAGCATGGCGATTCGTCGGGGCCTGTGTGGGTGCCGCTCTCGGATGGCGATGTTGCTTGATCCTCCTAGGACGCTGGGCAGACAGATCCACACGAGCACTCGAGGATGAACTGCCAGCGGTCTGTGAGATGCTGGCTATGAGCGTCAGCGCCGGTGCCAACATGTACCAGGCCCTGGACCAGTGCGCCGCGTTTGCTACCGGCCCTCTTGGTAGTCGACTCAAGACAATGATGGCCTCGGTAAGACTAGGCAAACCGATGGAAATTGCGCTCGATCAAGGGCTCGGACACTCCGGTAGCTCGGAAGTCGACGAGATGGCTGCCACCCTGTTGGAGGCCTACTATTGCGGCGGTGGAATGGTCACCGTACTTAGCGAACTGGCCACCGACATGCGTGAACGCCAACGACTCCGACTTCAAGCACAAGCACGTCGCATCCCCATCAAGATCCTCTTCCCACTCGTGTTTTGCATCTTGCCGGCGTTCATCTTTCTAACGATTGTCCCGGTTGTTTCTTCGACCGTATCTCAGCTCCGAATGTGATAGCCCGCTATGGCGGGCCCCCACGCCGGCTTGCCAACGCGCTGCGCTGAGATGACCACGGCAAGCCAGAGCTCCCACAGCCAGGTCCTGAACGCCACGCCCAGCTAACTTCCCCCCCAATCATCCCACGAACCTAACGGAGCGCCCCCCGGCGCCAGGCAATAAAAGGAGACAACCATGCAATATTTCTTCCAAGATCACCTGTTGCAACCGCCGACTAGATTATCCACTGACGAACATCGACTCGAGCTGGGCCAATCCACGGCCGAATACACGTTGGTATTGGTTGTGGCTGCGGTGGCAGCAGTCACTCTGTTAAGCCTTGCACCCGGCGCTATCACTTCAATTTTTGGCAAGGTCATCAGCTTCATCACGGCCAAGTTCTTCTCATGAAAGGGTCGGTCCGCCTACAAACCGAATCTGGCCAGTCGACCCTCGAGTTCGTCTTGGTTCTTCCAATAATCATGATGTGTCTGCTCGTGACAATTCAGATCACGATACTGTCACTCGACAAGATCAGCCTGGTCGCAGCCGCTCGAGAGGGTGCCAGGCAAGGGGCAGTATCAGACGACAACAGCCAAGTGCATGCTGTGATAGACCGCAGCACCGGATCAAGGCCAGATACCGCTACCCGCATACTACGGAGCACAAACAACGACACCCAGACGCCGCAGTCCGTGACGGTGGTCGTGCACCGACGAGTGCAGCCATCGGTGCCGATGGCTGCCACCCTTTTTCCTGATGTCATCGACATGGAGGCCTCCGTAACCATGCGACGAGAAATCACTTCCTGATCATGCTGACAGCAGCGCCACTCCAGCACCGAATCACCCCGTCGGCACACACCCAAGCCGAAGCAGGTAGCACCGGACTTTTGGGGGCAGCCCTAGTCCTAATCATCATGCTGATCGCCACCGGCGTGGCAGACGTTGGCCACTATGTGGCAGAGCGGGCTCAGCTCAGTGCGGCCGCCGACGCTGCTGCCTTGGCAGCGGCCGTGGAACTCAGCCATGGCGGCAATCCGCACCAAGGTGCGCAAGATATGGCAAACGCAAATCATGTGACATTGGAGGCTCCCATCCACCTTGATGGCATGCACGTAAAGGTGTCGGTAAATCGCCAAGTCCAATTCATCTTGCTTCCCATAGCACGCATGTCAGCTTCAGCACGTGCAGTAGTCGAAACAGAACCATAGCCATTCCAAGTCCACTGGCCTTGCGAGGAGACGTGGCCGCCCTGGCAGGCGCCAGGGCTCAGGATGACGGACGCGGGTGAATGATTCCGAACCAGCCCCTTATAGGAGGCTCGCAGAAACCCATACCGGACAATGGCGACCTACACTGGGGCCAAGGCGGCAACGAGTGAGCTCCGCTTGTGGCAGAATAGTGTTTAACGCAACAGCTTAAAGGTGAGACATGATTGTTGACCTTGAACTAGACGAAGAGCAGCAAGGCGATTTTACAGTTGTCAAGGTTGGCGGCGAAATAGACGTCTACACAGCGCCCCGGCTGCGGGAAAAGTTGAACGAGGTCATCGACCGAGATGTCCGCAAGGTCTGCGTCGATCTTGAAGGAGTTCAGTTTCTCGACTCGACGGGTTTAGGCGTGCTTGTTGGAGCTATGAAGAAAATCCGGTCTCACGATGAAGGCGAACTGATCATCGTGTGTTCAAGACCACACATCCGAAAGGTGTTTGAGATCACCGGATTGACCCAGGTCTTCAACATCCAACCAGCACTCGACACCAACTAGCGCAATCTCTTCCCAAAACACTCATGCCTGATTACGAATCACCTTCCCCACCCCCCGAACAACCGACCAATCAGTCTGCTGACTCTGCGTCACTCACGCCGGCTCCACGCTTCTGGGGTTTCTATGCCCTCGGCGTATACCTACTGGCAGTGACATGCCCGCTGGTGATAGCCTCTTTCGTCGCAGCAATCACTGGAATCACCACATCCGAGGCTGGCAAAACAATCCACATAACAGCCGGACCGCTCGTCCAGATAATTCTTGCCGCAGGAACAATCTGGACCCTACGGCGACTCAATTTTCCGATTTCTCAAGCAGGCATCCTCTGGCAAGGCAAGCCGCGTGAGTGGCGACACATCGGCCAGGGAGTCTTGCTGGGACTTGGCATTTCGGTTTTCGCGTTCGTATACGGCTTAGTTCTGTCGTTGTTACATCTCAAGATCGATCCGCTGGCACCGTACAAACAAGGGTTGTCAAGCCCACTCCTTACGGCGATCTTTGTCATTTCCGCCGTCTTTCTTGCCCCAGTCGCAGAAGAACTCTTCTATCGGGGGTTCGTCCTGACAATGTTTGCCCGCAATCACTCACGTTGGTGGGCCATCATCGTGACCAGTCTGCTATTTGCGCTAGCTCACTTGCTACTAGTCGCTTTCGTGCAGCTCTTCGTCTTTGCCATATTGCTCAGCATCCTAAGACTCAAGTCAAAGTCACTGGTCGCCCCCATCGTGGCGCACTCCATCAACAACCTGATCAGCGTCGTAATTCTCTTGTTCCGGTAGCTCTACATGTGGGGTGGCGCCAGCACTTACCCCAATTCCCATTTTGGCGAGCTGTTGATTTCTGACGGAGAAGATCAGGAGCCCGGCCACTATGAGGAACGAAAGAAGGCTGAGCCACCAGCCAACCCGTTCGGGCAGACTGGTCGAATAGATGAGCTGTACGTTCTCTTGCGTGGGGAACACCAGCATGAAGGAAGGCGAGACTAGATACGGCCCCTGGGCGCCCTTGACGGTCCAATTGGGGAAGTAGGAGACGGCGATAAGGTGCGGCTGACCAATCCGGTCAGTCTTGAATGAGATGGTCGAGCGCGTCAAGTGTGAAGGTAGTGGCCCGCCGACTTGTGTTGGCTGAGGAGTGACGAGGGCGACTTCCTTGACTGTCTCTACTTGCTGCAATTTAGACAGGGAGCTGCCGGGCACTGCCCCGTTGCTGGGTTCCCATTTTCCGAGCGCTCCGAATGTGATCGGGATCTGCTGAGCTTTGGAGTCTTTGAGCCAGGCGAAATAGAGGTCTCGCCAGTCACGGCCCTTGGGTTCGAGATACACCGGCGTATTGGTCGGCACCTGCACAAGGCTGGCCCCCTCAATCTCGTAGATAGTGAATCGAGAGCTCGTTGTCAGAGCCCTCACGCCCGGCTGGGACGAGATCCCCTCTTTTATCTGGGGACTTTCGGCGACAAAGTATCTGACCCCATACTCACGCATGTGCCTTACTGCGTCCGCCGGGTTGAACGATGGGTATTGGAATCCTGGGACAGCGCCTGTTGCCACGGGGGAATATTCACCCTGGAGCCAGAACACGGCCCGTCCTGTACCGGATGACTCAATGAGTAATCCTTCCATGGTGTCGTGGTTAGTAAAGAAGGGGATGTTCTCAAGCGCCCGGGGAGTCCCGAAGCGGTCATAATCTGCGTTGTATTCCCAGGCCACTCGTCCAGCAGGCAATGCGTCGATGGCGCTCATTAAGGATTTGAGCTCCGGATAGGCCGGTTGGGCCTCGTAACCCTTATAGTTGTGCGGAATCCAGAATTCGACCTTAGTTGAGGCCAACACAGTTACCGCCGCTAGACCACCTGCCAGCACGACGGCTAATCCGCTCCGCAGAGCAAGCCCCCAGACTGACTTCTGCCTACCAAGAAACAGATCAATTACTTCGCCGAGAGTCCACGCCGCCAATAGGCATGTCGCCAGGTAATAGGCAGGCAGGAAGCGTCCATTGACTACTTGGCCTGTTGGCGCAAGCAAGAACACGAGAAGGCTTCCGGCGGCGATCCATGCCAGGATTAGCATCCCGACGCGTCGCTGCCACACCGCATATATGGTTCCACCACCAGCGACAGCCAGAATCGGCCAGAACCACCGAGGCACAAACCACATGGCGCCATAAACGTTAGTCCAAATTCCCCCCGCCGTAAACGGGCTCATCACTGCAGCTGGGATGAGCCAAATACTGGCCAATCCCCCTGCCAGGACTGCCACCAAAGCCACAACCGCGCAACGGCGCCAGAAGTTCTTACCTATGACTACGGCAGGGGCAAAGATGCCAAACACGACTGCTGGCAACATGTGACTCAGTGCAGCCGCAGCACAACACAGCGCTGTAAGGCCGATCCAACCCCATGGCCACGCTTTGTCACAGCGTCGAGTGGTTCGAAATAGCAGCCCGCAGCCAAGCACTACGAATGACAAGCCAATTGAGTAGGCAAACTCGCCCGCCAGCGTCGACGTGATGAAGCCGCCGAAAATGTCGAGCAGGTTTGTATCCACTCCCCCGACATTTCGTCCCTCAATCCACAGGAAGGCGATCGCTCCGGCAGGGGCGATCGCTGCCGCTATGCGGGGTGCATCCATCAATCGGAAGAGAAAATAGGCCATCAAGGGCAGGGTGAAAATTCCCACCACGGTGACCAGCTTGAAGGCGATGTCATAGCCCACGACATGTGTCAAGAACCAGATCATGATGTACGGCAATGGGAAGTAAAACTCGAGCATCGGCATGCCGCCAAACCATCCAGTCGCCCACCCATGAATTGAGAAAGGAAAATACTCCGCAAAAGCTTTTGATATGTAGTGATGCGAACCTGTGTCACCGCCGGTCGTCAACGTCCGTGACAACAACAAACTTGGACGGAAGTTCGCTACCAGAAACGCGAAAATACCTAGTCCAACAATGCTTTCGGCTGCGATGTTTGACCAAGAGCTCCCATTGTGAATCAGCTCAGTGGTCGGAGTTGGCGGTTCTTCCTTTTGGTCATCGCTTTCGGCTGCATTGTTTGAGGAACGCGCGTCCCGACCCAGGTCAGTTGGCAGATCTTCTTTTTGGCCATCCGCATCTTGAGTTGGCAGATCTACTGCTGGGTCAGCCACATCGTGAGTTGGCAGATCTGGTTTTGGGTCATCCACTTGTATCGCCTACATCGCCGTGCCGCTTTGGGGCGCCGAACAACCCGCCGCCTTATCTGCCTTCTTTCAAGACAACTGGGATGGGGGAGTCCGGCCCAATTAATCTAGCCGAGTCGACAGTCTCCCCCAACTACTACTGGATGAAGCAATGGCCAACTTTTTAACGGCGCTAATACCCACCCGCTGCGCAGGCTGCAACGCCAGCAGCGAGATATTCTGTGCCGCTTGCATCGAATCAGTGCGTGCCCCGACAATCGTGGCCGCACTGCCCACCGCTGTCGTGCTCGGAGAATTCGATGGGCCTCTGCGCAAAGCGATCCACGCCCTCAAATTTCGAGGTGCAACGGCGTTGACTCAAATCTTCGCACAAGCCTTAGCGGAGCGAGTGCGGGCAACCAGCCTGACCAAACACAAGGCCATCAACCTAGATGCAGTCACCTTCATCCCTACTTCACCAGCACGCAGGCGCCACAGGGGCTTTGACCAAGCCAAGCTGCTGGCCCTCGCTCTGGGTCAGGCCCTCGAAATTCGCACAATAGAGCTGGTCGTACGCTCCGGGGCCAGCCGGGGCAGAGCGCCCCAGTCTGAGCTCACCAGGCTGGAACGAATCAACACCGAAGCACACACCTTCCTCATCCGCCAATTCCCCCCGCAGCACCTTCTCGTCGTCGATGATGTCATCACTACTGGCGCCACAATGAAGGCGGCCTTGCGGCCCCTAACCGCTCTAGGCAACACTTGCCTCCCGGTCGCAATCGCTTCGACACCGAGACGCTGACTCGCCCCTGCTCAGGTTCGCCCAACCATCAGAATGAGCAGCCGATCATCTAGGCCATATCTCCCAGTTACACACTGAGCCGTTCTACCCAATTTATGCTGTAGCAAAAGTGAGACCACCTACCCGCTCTTGTGACGTCTGTTACCTGTTAACGTTGATAGTGCCCAATCAACCCGAGCCAGAAGGAGACAAAAATGGAATCCCAGAATGCCATGGGCGAAATTCTCGCGAAGTGCATGCGAGACGAGACCTTCAAGAACCGCTTCGTCAGCGACCCGAAGACTGTCCTAAAAGAATTCGGAGTGGAAACACCAGAAGACTTGAGCATCGAAGTAATCCAGGATGACCGAAACACCAGCCACATTGTATTGCCGCTGGCGCACCCTGAGGAGACGCCTCTGGGCGAGGACGAGTTGAGCGCAGTTGCGGCCGCGGCGGGTGCGGCCCTCATGCCTGCTGGTCCGTGCGTGGGCTATTGGTCATGGCGGCCCCACGACTAGACGCAGGAGCGCCCCGGGGCCGTGATGGTCAGAGCGACCACTCCCTCCGGTTTCAGGGGGGGATAGGCGCGGTGGGGGCCGGTATGTTTCGTTTTGGCTTCCGGTCAGGTCTGGAAGTAGCCTCGTGCGGTTAGTTGCGTGACGTAAGTGTCGACGGGTTGTGTGCGTAGCGGTGTACTTCTGAGTCCTGCCTTGGTCCAGTTTTGCCAGCGTGTAAGGTAGACGCCGACAGGATCTTGGGTTGTTGGTCCTGTCTGCTCGTAAAGCCGGCGTCTGATTCCTTCTGCTAGGTTTCTTATTGTTTGGGCTGCGAGTTGTATCTGTTTGGGTGCGAGATGGTAGCCGAGAAAGTCGAGTCCTTTTGTGGCTCTGGCGATGAGTGTCTTTTTCGGGTGCATGCGCAGTTTTAGCTGTTCGAGTATGCGGTGAACCGTCTTGCCCGCCCCGTCATTGCGAGCCCTGGGCTCTGGCAGGGCGTGGCAATCCAGACTTTAAATATTCTGCGAGCGCAGCGAGCAGGACTTTATCAGCATGTTTGATCCATTTGAATTGCTCGCTGCGCTCGCAACATCCGTGGGGGCGAACGGGGTCTCCCCGTTTTGCTTCGTCGCCCAGAGCTGCTTCCTCGCAATGACGAAAGTCCTGGGTGTGCCATCACTCTTGCGAGGAGGGGCTGAATGGATACCGATCTGGGGTACCCGTAAGGCAGTGATCCACCTATAACCGCCGAATTCTCGCGTGCCTCAATCCGGGCGGAAGTGATCATGCCTCGGCCCCCTACCATGACAGGTTCACCCCCGAAGTCGGCATCGCCGCACCCCAGCTAGCGGACGCCGAACTGGTAACTCTCGCTTGGAAAATACCGCTACAGCACCCCAGTTGGAACGTGCATGCTCAGAAGCTCTGACAGATCATAGAGACTCTTGCTGTCCTTCAACAGGCCCTTGGCGATATTCTCAACCACTTCTGGCACAGAGGGGATTCTAGGGATCACTACAACACCTGAGAAGTGTTGGTTGGGAGTTAACCATTCACCTCCCCTGGGCCCGAAGGCTGTGAGCAGGCCCTTCCCGTCATTGCGAGGAGCCCGCTCGCGTGCAGAGCCTGCCCCGAAGCGGAGCGAGGGGAAGCAACCTAGTCCGTGACTTGCGCCACGAAAACGCAGGTCACGGACTAGGTTGCTTCGCTGCGCTCGCACTGACGGGGTAGGAGACGTGAATGGTTTACGTTGGGAGTTGCAATGAGTTCCTTCCGCCGGCGTGTCACGCCGAGGCCAGATCAAGTTGTCATTCCCATTCTTTATTTCAACCGATCATCTAGGCCATATCTCCCAGTTACACACTGAGCCGTTCTACCCAATTTATGCTGTAGCAAAAGTGAGACCACCTACCCGCTCTTGTGACGTCTGTTACCTGTTAACGTTGATAGTGACCATCAACCCGAGCCAGAAGGAGACAAAAATGGAATCCAAGAACGCCATGGGCGAAATTCTCGCCAAGTGTATGCGTGATGAAGAATTCAAGGCCCGTTTCGTCAGCGACCCGAAATCAGTCCTAAAAGAATTCGGGGTGGAAACACCAGAAGTCTTGAGGCTGGTGGTCGTAGAGGACGATAGCCGGACGAAACACATCGTCGTGCCGGCGATGCCGCCTGAAAGTGCCGAGTTGAGCGACCGGGAACTAGCGGCAACGGCAGCGGGTGGGGGGTACGACCGCCAGAACATAATCTCGAATGCGTGGCGCATCTTGTGCGGGGATTGGTAGCC